>NZ_JBLZFX010000010.1:0-98470 GCF_050753345.1 Alkalinema pantanalense CENA528
CAGAACAGTATGAACTGATTGAGCGGATGCTACTCGAGCGCGTCTCCCTAGCGGGAATTGCCCGGATTCTGCAAATTTCTGAAGATACCGTGCAACGCTATGTCAACGCCAAAGCTGCTGTTGTGCCCCAACAACAAGGCTGCTGTTGTGCCCCAACAAGTGGAGGTGAGTGAGAAACCAAAAAAGCGCCTAAATGTCCAGATGGATGAGTTGTGGTCATTTGTCGATGAGAAAGGCAATGAGCAGTGGGTTTGGTTGGCGATCGCTGCTCAAACGCGAGAGATTGTCGGGGTTCAAGTGGGTGACCGGAGTGCGGCATCGGCTCAAGCGTTATGGGAGTCGATGCCCCCGGTGTATCGGCAATGTGCAGTGATTTACACGGATCATTGGAGTGCCTATGGAGTCGTGCTACCTAAGCAACGGCATTGTAGTGTCGATAAAGACAGTGGGCTGACCAGTTATATTGAACGATTCAACTGCACGCTCAGACAACGGGTATCCCGGCTAGTTAGAAAGAGCTTATCGTTCTCGAAGAAAATAGACAACCACATTGCAGCCATTTGGAATTTTGTGCATCACTACAATGCGATACGACGACGTAAGCTAGGTCTTGCTTGATGCACTATTTATTTCCCTGTCCTGCCCTTCAGGGCACTACCAGTTATCAGATCATTACTGATAAGCATGGAGGCCATCTGGAATGCCATTCTACGCCGGGGCAAGGAACTGAATTCGTCATCCAAATTCCGATTCACCAACGGGGCAAATCCGCTGAACAGTCTCCCCTGCCATGGGTGGGTTCAGCCTCGATCTCTGCTGAACTGCTTCAGGTCAGAGGTTAGGCGGATGGGGGTTGGCGGACAAGGACGCGGCAGGGTGCACCACTGGTTCCGACCAAAGCTAACGGCAGAGCAAAGATTTCACCATTAGGCTGGACTGCCTGGGTGGTAGCCCGATCGAGGTCTTCCACCCAGTATTTGCCTGCTTGGGCTAACTGTTGGTAGAAGGCGAATTCCGGGGCATCGGCGATCGTGAGATATCCATCTAAAACCCACAGACGGAGTGGCAGTTGCAATAGATAGGTCAAAGCATCGAGGGGCAAACAACTGTGGGTCTGTAAGGGGGTGCGAATGAATAAAATCCCTTCTTGGTCGATCGACTGACAGAGAGCCGTGACAGTTGCTAAATCGGCGTAGGCGGGCAAGTCTAGCAAAAAGTAGCGGCCTATCAGGTGGCTAGGGGACAGGGCTTCTAGGGTGGCCCCGTTAGCTGCAAAGTGAGCAGGTGCATCGATGTGGGTTCCGGTTTGAGTCCCTAGGCGTAGTTCCGAAACACGAAAACCTTGGTCATTGACGGAACACCACTCCCGACACTCAAAAGGGGGATCGCTGTACGTAGGCGTGGCATAAATTTCGATCGCTGCATCGATCGGTTTCGTCAGATCCAAGATTTGCAAGCAGGGTTGTTCTTCCAAACGAAAGCCTCAGGGGTCAGCTAGGGGTATTTGCTTTAGCTTATAATAACGGCCATCTTGGTATCCGTTGGAACACATTATGGGAAACGCCATTGGAAGAGATTAGAAATTCTTTGGGGATTGTCTTAGATTAAATACAACTAATTCTTCTGCATCACTTTCATCACAATCTTGCCGATCTCCAGGGAATTCGCGATCAATCCCCTACCCCTCGATTCCCCTTCCCCTCTACCCACTGACCCATCCCTGTGGAATTTTCTTTGTACGCTATTCTTTAGGGCTCTCAAGGAAGCCGTTAGAAGCAAAGTGGGCTATATTTGATCGTGTTTTGTTGGGAGGTCAATTATGGCTCGATCGCTCACTTCGGCCACCATTGCCTTAATGCTGAGTGGTTGTGCAACGGTTCCCTTGGGAAGTTACAGTGTGCCTTCTGCATCCCCCTCCGTCTCTCCCATGCGCCGTTCTGGTGAGGTGGGAGAAATTGTTGATCCGAATGAAGTCAAACGCAAAAAACTGTTTGAACTGGCGAAGCCGGGTGCCGCTAAGAATGCTGCAAAATCCCCCAAGGCGGGAGCGCTGTTGTCGGCGGAGGGGGTGAGGGCCCGCTTGCAAGATGCGCAGGATAAGGCGGCGAGTGCCGATAGTGTGGCGGTGGTGGCTCAGTCCCAGGATGATTGGAATTTAGTGTTTTTGCGCTGGGAACGGGCGATCGCGCTGCTGAAGTCAATTCCACCCAAAAGTCCTGGAGCGCAATCCGTTCCAACGTTGCTGGCAGAGTATCGGCAGAAGTTGGCCCAAGCAAAGGCCGAGGCAAAAGCTGCCCTGACGCCGAAAAAGAGTGGGCCGATCGTGATTCAACGGGATCCCAAAGCAGCGGGTCGAACAATCATTTTGGGTGGTGAGGGAGAAACCAAGTCGCCGAATCCTGGGGATAAGAATGCAAAACCCGCCAACTCGCAGCCTTCAGCGTCGCCGTCAGCCAGCCCTTCACCTTAATTTATAAATGTAGAATATTTGCTCGAAGTTTCCCTAGCTGCTGAGGATTTGCCGCGCTATAATTAAATCTAAAGACCACGGGGCTGTAACGGTTTCGACAGGTTGGCGAACGTTACGTCGTGATGCAGGTCGAGAGGGAGTCCACTCTCGTAAATCTAGGCTCAAACAAAATAGATGCAAACAACATCGTACCTTTTGCTCGTAAAGCAGCTCCTGTAGTTGCCTAATTAACCTCTAATCGGTTCGAGCGCCACCGACGTGACTCCGTTAAGCGTTGCTGGCAAACCCTCAACGGATGCTCTAGGGAACTTTTCTCCGGTTATACCCTAGCTAAGACTTAACCAGGGCATCCTACTCGTTGGGATAAGAACGAGTTCCCGTTCTGAGGACTAGAAGAACTAAACCTGTGAATGAGTGATGTATTAATACCCAATTTGGACACGGGTTCGACTCCCGTCAGCTCCATTAAGTAAGAGCCCGAACCTGCTCAAGATAGGCTCGGGTTTTAATTAACCTTCATCGAATATCAGGTAGAGAGAAATTCTATTAGCGCAAACTCCCTCCTTTGTTTGAAATTCCAGCTCAAAACACTCTTGCTCACGCCAAACACTTTTTACAATCCTGACATCAATTACATCAGGACTTCTTAAAAGTGTCTCAGCGCTTTCCAATAAACTTTCCAATGTTCCTCCACCTATAGTGCCTTTTGTTGGGAGAGGGCGAATAGCTCCATTTCTATCAGTTTGACAAAAAAGCCCCTTATCGCTGCGACAAGTGCATTTCAACATTTCTTCATTCCTGTAGTGTAGAAGCGACTTAATTTTTACTGATAAGACTCGATTGTATACCCCCACGCAAAATTTTCTCTGCGGTGAGGGAAAACTCTGGGAAAGTCGGAGAGACGATCGCCTCACTCCCCTTAAAGTCTTGAAACTGATACACGTCATCGGTCAGATTGCCCACTTTCACCACAGATTGATCGGGGTCAATAATCCACATTTCGGAAATACCTCGGGCTGCATATTCAACTGGCTTTTGGTGATAGTTGCGCTGGTAATTCTCGGTGGACTCGCTGCCAGGGGAAATAACTTCAATAACGATGAGTGGGTTCGGTTCATTTAGCTTCAGGCAGGCTTCCGATCGGCCCACAAGCTCAACAAAAGATGCTTCGGAATGAATGATCAAATCCGGTTCACGGGCACTGGCATAACCTCTTGCAACCTGAATCTTTTTCTTGATGCCAGTGCGATAGTAAGGGATTCCTAGCTGCCAAAAGCAATTGATCAGAAACATTGCTATCAACGTATTAATCGTACTTTCTGCACCCATTTCGGCTAGGATTCCATCAACCAATTCGTAACGGGTTTCTGTCCCATTGTCATAGGCCAGATACTCCTCAAGACACATTCTTTTTGGGGTGGCAATGGTCATGGGGTTAAGCTCCCTTGCTTCACCTCTGGATAGGCTCATTGTATCGATTTTGCCCCTTCACTGGGATGCTGGGGGTAGATTTTGAGGAAGTGGGGCAAGAATGTATAGAACAATTGCACGCTTAAAAATAAGCTTGACATTTGCCTAGGTTATCCGTAGGCTGGTTTGTCATAGCGATCGCCATGGACATCCTTCTTTCACGAGACAGGTTTGTACGAAGCATGGAGTCGCTGGGTTCCCGAAAATTTAGGCCACTACTCGGGATTGCAGCAACAACCCCAAGTAGCTATTCCCCCTCGCTGCGCGCACAGCAAGGCGGCTTGTTGAGAATTTTAACATTCGATCGAGCCACTCTTGTTTGTGATGTCAAACGGGGTGGCTCTAAATTTTTGGGCTTTCTTCCGCAGCCCTCATCCCCAGCCCTTTTCCCACAGGAGAAGGGTTCAAGTTTGCATTAGGGATGAGATTCACTACAACAAGGAGAAGCTCAAGATGTTTACAGGTTCTAGCGACGATCGAGATCGCTCGATCGAACAGTCTCGCCCATACTTTCGGCTGCAGCTTTTTGGCACAAAAAATACGGTAGAGTCAATTATTAATCGATTGCACGCCATGGGTTTTGTGGACAGGGTTTACTGGGGCAAACCCATGCCAGTACCGGGTGTGGATGATGAATGGGTGAGTGTGTTGCAGCGCCGTTGGTAACGATTTTTACTGGCAGCAACATTGTAGTTAGCTAAACTCGATCGTTGATCACTGGCTCTAGTTGGCTAGGGTTTTTCAGGGATGGACGACTGCTTGGAGAACGGGCGATCGTTCCATCCCACTTGGTTATTGACACTTTCCTCTATACCAAGTCTCCCATCAAGCCTACCCGTTACAATAAAAGCAGGATTTGTGGGTTTCTGGCTCAGACATTCGCGTTCAAGTTAGTAGGTTTCAGCCTATGCACACCCTCACTAAATGGTCGATCGATGACTATCACCGCATGATTGACGCAGGCATTCTTCACGATCGGCGCGTTGAATTGTTGGCTGGAGATATTGTTGAAATGACACCTGAAAAACCAATTCATTACAACACAGCCAATCTGAGCGCGGATTATCTGCGGGAACTATTGCGCGATCGTGCCTATGTGCGGTTCAATGGCCCAATTACCTTGGCGACCTCCGAACCTGAACCGGATATCGCGATCGTTCAACGGCCCGGTACGCAATACAACGATCGTCATCCCCATCCCGACGATATTTTCTGGTTGATTGAAGTCGCAAACAGCAGTCTACAAACTGATCTGACCTTGAAAGCAGCGCTCTACGCCCAAGCTGCCATTCCGGAATATTGGGTCATTGATTTGGCCGATCGCCAACTCCATCTGCTACGCCAACCCCAGGGCGATCGCTACCAACAGCAAACAATTCTGACGGCTGGAACTGTGATACCACTTGCATTTCCAGATATTACAGTTGAGGTCGATCGCTTGCTGAATTAGCTGAATTAATCGTCGGTTATTTTCCAATACAAAACCGACTGAAAATACGATCGAGCACCGATTCCGTCACATCCTCACCCAAAATTTCCCCCAACGCCGCGATCGCGCCACGCAAATCGATCGTCCAAAAATCCAACGGCAACTGTTGCGCGATCGTCGCCTGTACCTGTTCCAATGCCACCTTCGCACGGGTTAACGCCGCCGCCTGCCGCTGATTAATTGCCAAATCCAAATTTGCCGCTTGGGTTTCTCCCGCCTGCACCACCTGCAAAATTGCCTGTTCCAATGCCTCAATCCCTTGCTGACTCGCTGCTGCCGTAGAGACCATTCGCGACTCCGGTAGCATTAACTTTTCTCGAATGATCGCGATCGTCCCTCCTGGATCAGCCAGATCTACTTTGTTAATAATCACAATCAACGGTTTATCATTCACCTGTTGATAAATTTCCTGATCTCCCGTTGTCCAACCTTGATCCGCAGCGATCGTTAATAACACCAAATCAGCGGACTGAGCCGCTTTTCGCGATCGCTCTACACCGATGCTTTCAACCAAATCCTCCGTTTCCCGAATGCCCGCCGTATCCAACACCTGGATGGGAATGCCACCCACCACCAACTGCGACTCCACCACATCCCGCGTTGTCCCCGGCAGATCGGTAACAATCGCCCGATCGCTGCGACTCCAAGCATTGAGCAAACTGGATTTCCCCACATTGGGCCGCCCCACGATCGCCACCTTCAGGCCCGCTCGCAACAGTTCCCCCCGATCGGCGGTTGCTAAAATACGATTTACATCAGCAACTACTTGACTAACACTCTCGACAACACTGGCTTCATCCAAGGGCGGTAAATCATCCTCAAAATCGATTCTGGCTTCCACCTCCGCCAAAATATCCAAACAAGTGGTACGCAGCGATCGGATCGGTTGTGCTAGCTTCCCTTGAATCCCAGCCAAAGCCGTTGCCGCTGCCTGGGGCGATCGAGCACCTACTAAATCCGAAATGCTTTCCGCCTGCGTTAAATCAATGCGTCCATTCAAAAAGGCCCGCAGCGTAAACTCGCCCGGTTGGGCCAGTCGGGCACCCTGGGCCACACAAACCTGCAAGACCTGCTGCACGGCAATAATGCCCCCGTGGCAATGGAATTCGACCACATCTTCCTTGGTATACGATCGGGGTGACAGCATGACCAACAGCAATGCTTCATCGATGGTTTCCTGCGTTGCTGGATCTTTCACAAAGCCGTAGAGGATGCGGTGGCTTTCCCAAACTTGCTGACCGGGGGCGTGGAAGATTTGCCGCGCGATCGCCATCGCATCACTCCCCGACATGCGAATAATGCCAACGCTGCCCTGTTCTGGCACGATTGCCGTCGCGATGGCCACGATCGTGGGAGATGCGGTAATGGCAGAGGAAGAAGATAGCATAGGTTCGCTGATCGGTGGACAGGAAAACATTAAATCTCAGAATGCAGCAATGAATTCATTGATTGTTAAATGGACGGTTTAACAGCAATTAGTTTTTCAATAGCTTATAGGATGGCTTGTATCATCAAGACTAGATTCCATCGTTCAAAGCTTTTTCCATTTTATAGTTTACAAATATTTCACCTCGGAAACTCACTTGCTGTTGGCAAACGATGGAAAAACCCATTGCTTCAAAAAATAATTTTGCTGTAATACTTGATTCTACAAACAATCTAGGAAGTGATAATTCTAAAGCCTTACGTTCGATCGCTTGGTAAAGTCGTCTGCCCACGCCGCAGCGTTGATAATCTCGATGGCAGTAAAAGCAATCAATATGACCATTAGGTTCTAATTCCCCAAATCCTGCAATCACACCCTTGTCATCTGCCACATAGGTAAAACGGTTGGCACAAACCTCCGCCCAATTCCTGAACTGTAGATGATCCGGTGCCCATGCCTGCACCTGTTCCAGCGAGTAATCAGGGCAATTCACTGTGCGCACCGTGTCGTGAAAGAGTTGGGCAATTTGTTCCGCATCCTTTGGTGCAAATAATCGTATATCCACCCGATCGACCTTCCTGCGTTGTCTAGTTATCTTTCAGTTGCCAATGGGGATTGGTTAAACTCACCAAAATATGATCTTCCCAAACCCCGTTAATTAATAAGTAATTTTTAGCTTCACCTTCAATGACAAATCCCAACCGCTTTAATAAATTGCCACTGCGCTGATTGCGAGGCATGTAACTGGCCTGGATGCGATGGTAATTCATGGTGCAAAACACATGATCGATCGCGGCTCGTAACGCTTCCTGCATCAGCCCCTGCCCTTGCTTCTTCTCCGCCAACCCATAACCCAAATTACAGGCATAAAATGGATACCCCATAAACTGGGTGAAGTTGGCCATGCCAATCACAACTCCCGGTGACTGGCGATCGAACAGAAAAAGACGCAACGCCTGTCCCTGTTGATAATGCTTAAAATTGCGAGCCACTTGCCCCCGCCAAAAGTCCCGCGTCAACCAACCTTCTGGAGATAAAGGGGTAAAGGGCCGATGAAAGGCATCGTTATCCCGGAGATACTGGAGAATTTGCGGCACATCTTTCTGACAGGCTAGGCGAACAATTAAACGCGGAGTTTCTAGCGCAACGGGCATGTTTTTAATAGAAAAAAGGGCGAGCCAATGAATGACTCCCCCCTTAGCTTAGAGCAAGGATGCTCCAAGCCGTGCATTGATTCCATCTGTTGTCGTTAGATTGACATCACCGGCGTTTCGATAGTTCCCGCCAATTCTGAAGGTTGCCAAACTTGGCCGTCCATGGCCATTTGTTCAATCAAGCTGGCCAGACGCAAGGCTTTCAGGGCTTGTTCTCCGCCAACGGAGGGCGACAGGCCACCCCGCACACAGGCCGCAAAATGTTCTAGCTCGGCATACAACGGCTCCGTCCGCCCGATCGCCACTTGCTCCACAATGCCATCCTGACGGTAGAAAGACTTACCGAAGCTGGAAGAATTGTAGGCGTGGGCTTGGCGATGGATCTTAATTTCGTGATTCAGGAAGTCCGCTTCTGTCAGCGATCGCTGGCAGTGGGCGGAAATGCGCCGAATCTTGCGATGGGTGACTTTGCTGGCCGTCAAGGTTGCCACAATGCCATTGGCAAAGCCCAAGGTAGCAGTCACATAGTCGAGATACTTGGAATTTTGGCTGCCGCGACTGCCGCTAGCGGTCAGGCGCACTACGGGCGAGGCTGCTAGTTCTAGCATCAGGTCGATATCGTGGATCATCAAATCCAACACGACCGATACATCATTGGCGCGATCGCTGTAGGGACTCATGCGGTGGGCTTCCAACGCCAAGAGATTCTCCGTTTTCAGGACATTGCTCAACTCCTGAAACACAGGATTGAAGCGTTCGATGTGCCCGACTTGCAGAATGCATTCGTTTTCGGCAGCAGCGTTGACCAAGGATTCCGCTTCGGCGATCGTGGCCGCGATCGGCTTTTCGATCAGCACATGTACCCCAGCCTTCAGGGCCGCCATCCCAACGGCGTGGTGCAGACGGGTGGGGACTGCAATACAGACCGCATCCACATGTTCCAACAGGTTGCGATAGTCTTCAAAAAATCGAGTTTGATAGCGGCTAGCGGTTTCTAAGCCCAACTCGACATTCACATCGGAAACCCCAACGAGTTTCACATCCTTCAGTAGGCTCAAGACTCGAGTGTGATGCTGGCCCATATTGCCAATGCCAATCACACCAATGCGAATCGGTGTCGGTTGAATTCTCTGGAGCGAGAACCCCGAACAGTCTTCAGGTCGCTTTGTCACTCTCGTTACTCCTCTACCACCACATTCGTGACTGTCCAACTCCCTGACCACTGCCCTGGATGCAATCAAGACTGCGAGAGAAAGAGATTCAGACTGAGGGTAGATGACTTACTCAGTCCACCCTTCTCAGTCCTGAATACAGAATCCAATGTCAGCACCAACGGAATTGGCATCAGTCTCCATACAGGTCTCCTCAAACATCACAGATAGTAACACAGAGACTCTTTATCTGAAGATTTTCAACGATAGGACAAAGTTCCTGAAGTTTTATAGAACACCCTTTGAACTCGGAATTTCGTGGGCACGACGTGGATCGACCTCCGTGGCCATGCGCATAGCCCGTGCAAAGGCTTTAAAGGTGGCTTCAATGATGTGATGGGAGTTCAGGCCGTCCAGTTGACGAATGTGTAACGTCATCTGAGCATGGTTAACGATCGCGACAAAAAATTCCCGCACCAGTTGGGTGTCATAGGTGCCCACGCGCTGGGTGGGAATGTCGAGGCCATAGGCCAAGTGGGGCCGTCCCGAAAAGTCCAGGGCTACCTGCACCAGGGATTCATCCAAGGGGGCCAGAAAATGCCCAAAGCGCACGATGCCCTTGCGATCGCCCAAGGCTTTTGCCAAGGCCATGCCTAGGGTAATGCCCACATCTTCGTTGGTGTGGTGGTCGTCGATATGGAGGTCACCGGTGGCTTGAATGTCTAGGTCAAACAGGCCATGGGAGGAAATTTGGTGCAGCATGTGGTCTAAGAAAGGAATCCCAGTGTTGACGTTGCACTGTCCCGTCCCGTCCAAGCGAATCGTCACAGTGACATCCGTCTCCCCGGTTTTGCGGTGAACGGTTGCGGTGCGATCGCTGGGAAAAACAGCAGGAACAGTCGGACGATCGGTGGTCTGCATAGCCAAATTCCACTCAAAGATTGCAAATTAAGGGTGTGAGGGTTCCATTATCCCGTGAAATTTAGGGAGTTAGCTAAGTCAGGATTTATCGAGATCCTCAAGGAGAGGATTATCGGTCAATGACCACCCTCTCCCAAGGCCCCATTCGGCTTCTAGCTTTCCCCGATGTAGAACTGGCGATCGAGCCGTTCCTGATGGGGATTTAACCTGTATGAGAATTGAATCAGGGACGAGTTATGACTCGACACGGCTGTCGGTCATACCCATGATTTCGTACCCGGAATCCACATAGATCACCTGGCCCGTAATCCCGCTGGAAAGGTCACTGCTCAGGAACGCTGCCGTATTACCCACTTCCAACTGGGTGACGGTGCGCCGCAGGGGAGCCACTTCTTCCACATGCTTAATCATGTCGCGGATCCCACCCACCGCAGAGGAGGCTAGGGTACGGATGGGGCCAGCGGAAATAGCATTGACTCGAATTCCCTGGGAGCCGAGTTCATGGGCCAGATACCGCACGTTCATTTCCAAGGCGGCCTTGGCCGTTCCCATGACGTTGTAGTTAGGAATCACCTTCACGCCACCGTAGTAGGTCAGGGTGACAATACTACCGCCCTCGGTCATCAAGGGTTTGGCCGCCCCCGCCATCTGAATTAACGAGTAGGCACTAACATCCAGGGCCAGCTTGAAGCCTTCCCGACTGGTGGCACTAAAGTTGCCCTTCAATTCTTCCTTGTTGGCAAAGGCCAGACAGTGAATCAAAATATCTAGCCGTCCCCAAGCTTCCTTCACCGCATCAAAGGTGGCTTGAACTTGCTCATCGCTCTGGACGTTACAGGGCACAAACAGGCTAGGACTCAACGGTTCGGTCAGATCCCGCACCTTTTTCTCAAACTTGCCGCTATCATCCGGCAGATAGGTGACCCCAATGTTGGCTCCGGCCCTATGGAGTTGCTGGGCAATGCCCCAGGCGATCGACTTATCGTTAGCAATTCCTGTGACCAGGGCGTTTTTTCCACTCAGATTCAGCATAGCCATGTACGTTGAGAGCATTTATGAGAATACTCAAAGATGGGCAGCCATGGAATAGGCAACCCTGGGGAGATTTCCGGCCATTGTGGTAGTGCGAGGCGATCGTCGCTGTCTGGGTCGCTCAAAGCCCAGCCTTGAGTAGAGATTAGCTGGCTGGACAAAATTGTGCGGGGGCCAAAACTTGGGAGTAAGATATTGACAATCTCAGCGTGACAAGGGGAATTGTGACAAGAATGCCAAGTGTAAATCAGCACAAGTTTTCGCCATCGTTCGTCATCCTATGGACTTCACTCAGATAAACCTAGTCAGATTGAGCGTCATTCATCTAGATGCAGCTTCCTGATTCAACCCAGAGCGAACCTAGACCAATGCTAGTTCCCAAAAAGCTCCACGTTGAAGGCTCTGGCTCAGCTAAATTGCCCACAAGCTTATTAGAAAGCATGGCGGAGTGTATTTCTTGCTACAAAAACTCCTCGATCGGTAGGTTTTATTGTTCTCAAGTCAACAATTGCTCACAGAGTGAATCTTATAGAAATAATTCTCATCGGAATTAATCTCTGAGCAGATCTCTTGAACGTTGACCCCTTGATTGTATAGTTAGCTAACTCTACTGGCCTTTCCGTAGAACGGCGTTAGGAACGGGGAAGATGGTAATAAGCCCAGACAAGTCGCTCGCATCAATGTTCCGCCAAATGGGTGGAAATGCTTATCCGCCGATGGTGGAAACCTTCGAGCGGGGTAAGACAATCTTCTTTCCGGGTGATCCTGCTGAACGAGTTTATTTTCTCCAGAAAGGAGCCGTAAAGCTGTCTCGGGTCTATGAAGCGGGGGAAGAAATCACTGTCGCGCTGCTGCGGGAAAACAGTGTATTCGGGGTTTTGTCGCTAATTACTGGGCAAAAAGCCGATCGCTTCTATCACGCGGTGGCCTTTACCCCCGTGGAACTGCTGTCGGTGCCGATCGAACAGGTGGAAAAGGCGCTCAAAGAAAATCCTGACCTGTCGATGTGGATGTTGAAGGGTCTATCGTCCCGGATTTTGCAAACGGAGATGATGATCGAAACCTTGGCCCACCGCGATATGGGATCCCGACTCGTGAGTTTCCTGCTGATTCTCTGCCGAGACTTTGGGGTGCCGGGACAAAACGGGATCACGATCGATCTCAAGCTATCCCACCAGGCCATCGCGGAAGCGATCGGATCGACCCGTGTGACGGTAACTCGACTTTTGGGCGATTTGCGCCAGGATGAAATGATCTCCATTCACAAAAAGAAAATCACAGTTCATAATCCCGTCATGCTGAGTCAGCAGTTTACCTAAATCTTTCACCTAACATCCATCGTTTCGGTGCTCCGAGCCAACGGATTGCTCCCTGCGGAGAAGCTTGTTTTCCAAAGACTCCGTACAGAACAGTCCTGTTAGAACGTTCAATAGGCTTTAGACTGACTATAGTCTTTGGTAGAAGCCGTTTTGGAAACCTCTTTAGTCCAGCGGCAGGTGTGGTGGGGTTGTAATGTCTAGCGGGTATATCCTGATTTTGGCGGTGTTGATCTTAGGGGGTGTCATTGCCACTCTGGGCGATCGCATTGGAACCCGAGTGGGCAAAGCGCGTCTGAGTTTGTTTAATCTCCGTCCAAAGAAAACTGCCGTTGTTGTCACAATTTTGACTGGGATTCTCATCTCAGCTTCTACGTTGGGCATTTTGTTGCTGGCGAATCGACAATTTCGCGACATGATTCTCAACTTTGAGGTGATTCAGCGGCGACTCCGGCGCGCGAATACTGATTTAGATCAAGCGAAGGTAGAACTTGGTAAGACGGCGGAACAAAAGGAAAACGTTGAGGCGGAGTTAAATAAGTCCCAAGTGGAGCGGGGCAAGGTGCAGGCGCAGCTCGATCGCGTGAAAACCTCCCTTAAGGATGCCGCTGCCCTACAACGGGCCACTGAAGCGCGACGAGCCCAGGTGGAACAGCAGCGAAATGTGGTGCAGGCGCAATTACTCTCCGTTTCCCAGCAAGCTCTAGCGCTCAAGTCTGACATCTTGGAACTGGAAGCCGAACAAAAACAGTTAGTGGCCCAACGGGATGAAGTCAAAGCCCAGATTGCTGCACGGGATCAGGAAATTGATGAGCGCAGCAAAATCATTCAACAGCGCGATCGGGACATTGCTGCGCGGGATACTGTCATTACTCAACGGGAAGAACGGCTACGGGCCTTGGAAGATCAACAGGTCTTGTTAGCTCGGGAAGTGGAAAAACTAGAGCAGGAAGCCCAGCGTCTTCGTTTGGGCACGCCCGCGATTTTGCGGAACCAAGTGCTGGCTTCGGGGGTGGTGCGCATTACCAATCCTCAAGCTTCCAGCCAAGCGGTGGATGCCCTGTTGCGGGAAGCCAATCGCGTGGCGCAAAGAGCACTGCAACCGGGCGTGGATGGCAATGGCCAAATTTTGCGGATTACCCGATCGGAAGTGGATCAGTTAATTCGTCAGATCAGTGATGGGAAGGATTACTTTGTGCGAATTTTGTCGGCGGCCAATTACCTGCTAGGCGAAAAAACTGAGATTACGGTCTTTGCAGATGCAGTGCGCAACGAAGTGATTTATCAGCCGGGGGATGTCCTGGCTACGACTTCGCTCGATCCCTCCAAAATGGCGGTCACTGAGATCCAGGATCGGATTAATAAATTAGTCGCTGCTTCCATCTTTCGGGCGAAGCGAGCTGGATTGTTATCCGATAATGTCCAAGTCAGTCGAATCCAGGCACTGGTGAAATTTATTGATGAGCTGCGGCAGTATGATACCCCGATCGAAATTCGGGCGATCGCGGGGGATGTCACCTATACGGCCAGTCCCATGCGTCTAGAATTGATTGCTGTGCAAAATGGACAAACTGTCCTGCAAACCAGTCGCTAATGGGGAAATTGGCGAGAAAATCAGTTAAGAAATTAACGAGGAGATATGTACTACTTAGGGTTTGATCCTGGCCGTGATAAGTGTGGTGTCGCGATCGTGGATGATCAGGGCCACCATCACGTCCATGAGGTTGTAGCTGTGGATCAAGCCTTAAACGTCGTGGAAACGCTGTGCGAACATTACCCAGTCAAGATGATTATCTTAGGGGATCAGACGGGTTCTAAGGCTTGGCAGAAACAATTTAGAGCAACCTTGCCCGAAATTCCCGTTGAACGGGTGGATGAACGATACAGCAGCCTGGAAGCCCGCGATCGCTATTGGCAGCTTCACCCCCCTCAGGGTTTGCAAAAGTTGATTCCCCAGGGCATGCGTACTCCTCCGCGTCCAATCGATGATCTGGTGGCCATCATTCTGGTGGAGCGCTATTTGCAATCGTGCTCAGACCAAGCCCCTAACCGCTAGCGATCGCCTAAGCTGACGATTATTGTCTAGAGCTCTGCTCGAATCGTAAAGGAATAGTCCCCGCCCGGTTCGAGCTGATAATCTTTCGCTTCGAGGAATCGGCCCAACGGTTCCCGAATCAACGCTCGTCCCAGGGATGGCTCGATCGACAATTCTCCCTGACGAAAATTCCACGCAAAGGACCATTCGTACTGATTGGCCCGCACTTCACCTTCAATCTGGCCAGCTTGCCAAGATTGACGAACGATGCGGACATGGGCTGTGGTTTGGGGAAGACGCTTACGAGCCATGTAATTTTTGAACGACTTTACGCAAAACGTTACGCAACGCTGGCTTCTATGACTCGATTGTTATAGAGGTTCATAGCTTTTTCAACCCCTTCTCGCAGACTGACTTCGATCGCTGCGCTGGATAACCGCACCACTTCTTGCATGATGGCCTTTTCCCTAGGTGCAAAACTTCCGAGGACATGGGAGACAGCATCCTGGCTCTTGCTACCAATGCCCACCCGGAGGCGGGGAAATTTCTGCGTACCAAGATGGGCGATCGCCGATTTCATGCCATTTTGTCCCCCAGCAGAACCCGACAGTCGCAACCGCAACCGGCCCACGGGCAAATCCATATCATCGTAGACAACTAAGACGGCCTCTGGATTCAGCTTATACCAGTCCACCACAGCCCGAATCGCTTGTCCGGAATGATTCATATAGGTGGAGGGCTTGAGCAGCCGCACCTTGCGCCCCGCGATCGAACCTTCGCCAAACCAGCCTTGAAACTTTTTCTGTTCCGTTAGAGAAATCTGCCACGATCGGGCCAGTTCGTCTAGAACCGTGAACCCAATGTTATGGCGCGTGTTTTCATATTTGGCTCCTGGGTTGCCTAATCCAACAATAAGCTGTGGGATCACCGGAGCCTGAGGAGCTTTAGACGCATCGGACATGACAAGCGCCAAAAATTAGATAAAGGGACAATCCATTACTAATCGTAACGGAAAGTAACAAATCCTGAGACAGTCCCTCAACCGCCCCTTGGGAAAATAGGCCCGCTATGGGTTGGGGGACTCAATCGGGCAAAGGGGACTAAGCGGATTGATGGGATTCAGCAGTTTCTGAGGCTTCGGTTGAACTGTCCTGGGGTTCTACCAGCATCGCATCGGTCACTTCGCTGGCAGGAGAAAGACTAGGCTTATCCTCTAAAGTCGCCTTCATCGGCGCATTGACCGCCTGCTCCACCTGCTCCGAAGCTTTTTTGAACTCGTTCTCAAATTCCTTAGACGCATCCTGAAACCCCCGCAGGGTTTTGCCCAAGGTCTTGCCAATTTCCGGCAACTTTTTCGGGCCAAATACCAACAGTGCCAATATAAAAATCAGCACCATTTCCGGTAAGCCAATACCAAATACGTTCATGCAGTTCCCTCCGGCTTTGGTCAGGATTCAGGGTACATCCCATCCTATACCCTACGCAATCTGAAAAAACACAGCACGAAAAAACGGCTCTTGTTTCGGAGACGTTAAGCTCCTCAAAAACAAAGCCGCCAATGTAAATCCTGCTATCTATGACGATCGCGAACGGTTGCGTTCTGAATGACTCGCAAGGTTCGATCGCCATTTCGCGAAACTACTGACCCAAGCTTCTCCAATCGACAAAGACATCATTCAGCAGCAGAGAAGAGTTGTAAATTTGCAGAATGATAAGCAAAAAGACCAAGAACAGAGCCATAAAAACGGCCATAACTGGCGTGGTACCCCAACCGGGAACGACTTTACCGTATTCAGAGTTGAGGGGTCTAAGAATGTCTCCCAACCGAGTCCGCTGTGCCATAGCTTTCCTACTGTGCTTTTCTACTGAGATTGTCTCGACAGAACTTGTTAAGTCTGCGTTACATTATAAGGGAAAGACACTCATAATCTTAGGGTCACTATGGAACCTGCAATGGCTCTTAACATTTCGCTTTGTGCTGTCCTGATCGGTTTGACTGGATATGCTGTCTATACAGCCTTTGGCCCCCCTGCCAAGGAACTTAGTGATCCCTTTGAAGATCACGAAGACTAAGAAGATTCAATATTTTTCTACTTAAGCCCCTTATGTGGCGAGTTTGGTGTGGGGGAAGGTCTTGATACTTTTCCCATTTTTTCGTTTTTGATTGGGCTCAGATTGGATTGGGCCGTAGATGGCTTTAGCCCTTTTTGATGACAGGGGCTGTTACTTTTTTCACTAGTTCAGAGTTTCAGTAATTCAGGATCCTCTACCTTAAGCGTGATCTAAATTGGGTTCTAACGGTAAAGGTGAAATTTCTGTGTTCGACGATTGGGACGGTATCGGTTGTCGAGTTGGAATTTTAACCGTGAATAGTGTACCTTGCCCAGGAAGAGAATGGCAGCTAAGTTGACCACCATGGCGATCGGTGACGATTGAGTAACTAATAGAAAGTCCTAACCCGGTGCCTTTACCGATCGGTTTTGTTGTGAAAAAGGGATCAAATAAGTAATTTTTAACCCGCTCTGGAATGCCAGAAGCATTATCAATGATTTGAACCTGAAGCCAGTCTGGGTTCAGGAGTTCGCTGCGAATCCAAATACTAGGTCGCTGCTGCTCCTGTTGTAGCCACTGTTGCAGCCAAGCCAGGGTGGGATCAGACAGCACCGCAGTAGAAGGCAAGCTTAAACCATTGGCAGGGGATGCTGTACCCTGCTGGAAAGGAGCAGTGCCGGAAGATTCGGCGATCTCCGGTGCAGAGGGCTGCGATCGTTGAAATTTAGGACATTCCTCCAACGCATCGATCGCATTGACTAGCAGATTCATAAATACCTGATTTAGCTGCCCCGCATAGCAATGAATTTTGGGAAGCGATCGATGTTGTTGAATCACTGCGATGGATTGGCTGAGCTCCGACGTTTTCAAACGACTGCTCAGGATCATCAAAGTACTGTCTAATCCTTCCTGAAGGTAAACAGGTTTCATTTCGGCTTCATCTAACCGGGAAAAGTTGCGCAGGGATAGGACAATTTCTTGAATCCGCTCGGTGCCCACTCGCATGGATGCCAGAATTTTGCCCAAGTCGGTCATCAAAAAGTCTAAGTTGATCTCCCTGCACAGTTCATCAATCATTAAGTTTGACTGAGGATACTGCAACTGATAGACCTGAATCAGCCGCATGAAATCGTGGGCATATTGCTCAACGTAGGGCAAATTACTCGAAATAAAGTTGATGGGATTGTTAATTTCATGGGCGACTCCTGCAACGAGCTGTCCCAGGGAGGACATCTTTTCCTGTTGCAAGAGTTGAAGTTGGGTTTCCTTGAGTTCGCTGAGGGTGGCTTGCAAATCAGCATTGCTTTGGCTCAGCGCTTGCGTTCGATCGGCTACCTGTTGCTCGACATCCTGGAGCACTAGTTTGAGTTTGTTATTGGCGGTCAGCAATTCCTCTGAACTAATCGCCAATGTGCGTTCTAAGCGGGTTCGATCCTCTTCTGCCTGCCCATAGGCATCATTTACGGCCTCCACAAAGGCTTTGAGATTCTCTGGAAGACTCTCAAAATCCCCCAGATACTTTTTAAGTTGCCGTTTGAGTAAACGATGAATCTCCAACATTGAGGGATCGCGCGAAGGAAGGGATGGGGAACGGAGGCGATTGGTCGGCTAAATTTCAGCCAAGGTGGTGATCGTCATAGTTTGGTTATGTAAGTCAGCAGGTAATCCTGGGGTAAAGGGACAAATTTCACCATAGGAATAAAAGCCTGTTAAGACGGTATTTTCGCCTAGAACCTCTCGAACTTCTTCAACTTCTTCTTCAATCCGTTGTTTGAGAAGAAGTTTGCGACCGACGCAACTAATTAAAATTGCCAGTTCTGGTGGGGCTTCTCCTAAAGCTTGTTGAGCCACTTCTGCCGCTTGGACGGCTGCATGGGTCAGATTTGCAAAGCTTGCTTGCATCAACTGCACGGTGGCTCCCTTAGGCACAGCCCCGGCAAAGGTTAAGCTTTGCTCCGCTTCGTTGATTGCCAAGAGGGTGCGGACGACGGGATATTGATGCTCGGCAATTTGCAAACTTAAGGGAAAGAGCAGCCCACTGGCGGGGAGATGCTCTGCATGTTCTCCAAGATAGTGCCGATAGAGTTCCAACGCAGACTGATGATCGAGTTGGTACAGCACATTACCCTCGGATTGAGTAATAACCCGCTCGGGCCCAAAGGGGGTAAATCCTCCCCGTGAACCATAACCCACTTTAAGTCGATCGCCATAGAAACCGATCGCTGCGACCATCCCTTCCCGGACTTCATGGTTTAGCATTACCCAGGTTTGCCGGAAGTGAGGGCCATCCGCAGATAGTCCTCCAGTTAGGCTGACGCCCTCAGGCAAATGTTGAGCCAGTCCCTGTACCAAGTCGCTTCCATTCACCTGCAAGCCATCCGACAGGACGAAAAGGTGGACGAGTCCTGCGGTATCGAGTTGAGATCCCAAGCGATCGCCGGCTACGAAACTGTTTTCGCCCGCTTCTAAATGAATGTTCCAACTTTTGACTTGAGTGGATTCAAACGCGATCGCCGTCATAACAAGGGCATCATCGGTCACTTGGGTATCGTAGATTTCCCCAGCGGTTGAGCAGCCCAAACAATACGCATTAGGATAAAGCCCGCGCAAATCTTGAAGCATGCTGGGCTGGTTCAGCAAATTGCCAAAGAGGAAAAGCAGTTGGGCTTGGTCTGCTAGTTGTCCTGGTGCGTGAGGGTGCCATCCATTGTGTTCCGTCCACTGACATTGCTCAATTTTCATAGTTAGGCGTTATGGCAAGCTGCTTGTTAAGGGGATCTGGTTTATCTTTCATTTATTTTTCCCTGTCTGACTGGGAGACGATACTCGTAAATCTGCTGAATCGGTTGTCCGGTTTGGTCTCTCCCGTTAATCTGTCTTTGGCTTAGTAGCCTATTTAGCATTGTCTAGCTTTGACAATTACTATCAGAATTGCTATCGCTATCGAAAATAAGTTTCCCCTTAAAATACTGAGGATTATTACCTGAAGGGTGTGGACATGCAGTCTTTGTCAGCCGGTGTTGCAACTACCATCTTTCTGGGAGTCATTGTCCTTGTTATGACTGAGTGGACACACATGACGATCGCGGCGTTATGTGGTGCACTGCTGTTAATTTTAAGTAATGTAATGACTCTGCCGGAGGCGATCGACTACATTGGTCGAAGCCATGGCACTTTGGCCTTATTTTTTGGGGTGATGGTGCTGATTCGAGCCTTTGAGCCCACCGGAATTTTTGAATATCTTGGCAATCAAATTGTGCTCTTGGCTCGGGGAGAAGGTAAGCGGCTTTTGTTAGGGATTGCAGCCATTACAACACCCATTTGTGCTGTGTTACCCAATGCCACAACGGTGATGTTAATTGCTCCATTAATTCCCCCGATCGCTCAGGAAGTCGGGGTTGATTTTGTGCCGCTGCTGATTCTATTGGTGTTTGTTGCCAATAGTTCAGGCTTGCTAACCCTAGTGGGAGATCCGGCAACCTTTATTGTGGGAGATGCAATCAACCTCAGTTTTACGGACTATCTGTTCCGACTGAGTTTCGGAGGTTTGCTTGCGGTCGTGAGCGTTGTCATCACTTTACCAATCTTGTTTCGGCGGATTTGGCACAAAAAATTAGACACTTTAGAAGATCTGCCCCATCCTCGGATTAAACATCCCGGTGTGCTGGTGCTGGGGGCACTTATTGTAGCGTTTGTTCTCATTTTCTTTGTGATTGGGGAAACCTTACCCGTGCCGATTAGTCCGGCGACGGTGGCACTCCTAGGGGCTGCCCTAGCTATGCTATTAGCCCATCACAGTCGGCTCGATCGCCTGGAAAATATTCTGCGGGATATTGACTGGAGCACCCTGATCTTTTTCATGTGCACTTTTGTGCTAATTGGTGGCCTCGAAAAAACGGGGGTGATTCAAAGTTTGTCCGCACTGCTGGCGATCGTTCTCGGCAAAAACATCATTCTAGGTTGCATTTTGCTGACATTTACCGTTGGGATTATTTCCAGTGTGGTTCCCAATATTCCGCTGGTGGTTGCAATGGTTCCATTACTGAAGCAATATTTGGTCACGGTCGGTCTAATCGCTCCAGAAATGGCCATGAAAGACTATGGAGGACAGTTTCCGCCAGAGGTACTGCCCCTGTTTTACGCCATGATGTTTGGAGCGACCTTGGGTGGGAATGGCACCTTGGTGGGCGCGTCCTCCAATATTGTGGCCGCTGGCATTGCCCAGCAGCATGGCCGTTCCCTTTCATTTCGGACATTTTTGAAGTACGGTATCCCGATCGCCCTACTTCAGCTTGTGGTGTCTGTTGTATACGTAGTGGTTAAATTTTTAATTTTCAAATAAAAACCCCTAGTCAAACTAGGGGCGCTGTCAGAGTGCATCTTACATTGACGTACTTCCCTGCCTAGAAACCTGTTCCGGATAAAACTGCAAAACTGGTAGGAGGCGCTATGAAGCCCCCCTGGCCCTGATGTGGAATGCAGATCCGATCGAATTGTAGTTTTAAGGGAAGGCTCTGCCGATGGGGTGCTTCACTTGAGGGACGGATAGTGACGGGACGGATAGCGACGGGACGGATAGCGACGGGACAGTTACGGAGTTGTCCCTGTGGCCAGTAGACACCAAAGTAACTGGCACGTGAGTTGTTCAGTGTGTGATGACAGCGTAGTCTCCTCCAGCCCCCTCCCCCAAAATCTGCCCTCAAGTTGCTACTGAGATACTGAGTTACTGGCTTGATGCCCAAGTTAGCTGCACGACAAAATTAACTTTGTGCAGTGGACAGACAGAAAACTGGCAGTTTCTCCGTGAGTTCATCAGTTATGACCCTGTAGGCTGTCAAACAAGATAGGTCACAGGGAAAAGCACAGAACATCTACCCTATGAGGTCACCCATGCTTGTGTTGTAACTGAGATGATGATGTTGTAACTCAATGGGTGTCTAGCAAGTACGGGTTCTATTCATCATTAGGGGTCTACCCTGACTTAGGGTTCTACCGAAAGCACAGAAGTTTACCCTCATCATTAGGGTTCTACCAACACGTTCCATTCGTTCATTCAGTAGGGTGGGTTGTAATTTAGTTGCGGGAATCTTTATCTAGTGTAAATTCCAGCAGCATGCTGAAAAACTATCCCACCTTAATTTTTTCTGGAAGGTGACAGAATATGGTCAAGAATGTTGTAAATCCGCATTGCTCAGAGGCAGATTTAAACTTCTCACCCAGATAATGCAGCTCTAATTAATTCCAAATTCTAATTATGCAATAGCTAGCAAGATGATTGTGATCTATTCACGAATCAACTTGCCTAGATCATGATGCCAATAAATTTTCGAGAATTGTTCAACTTCTCCAGCTAATTGAAGTCGTCCAAATTGTTGAATAGCCAGGTTTTCGATCGTGGAAAGCCATTAGAAAAAATTAAACTAAGTTTAACTTCTCCAGCTAATTGAAGTTATCTAAATCGTTGACTGACCAGGTTTTCGATCGTAGAAAGCCTTCAGGAAAAAATCAAGCTAAGTTCAACCTAAATTATCTAATGATTATCTAATGAATGGATTGAAGCAGTCATACTACTTCATGATGTTTAGCATTGTCTAAACCGTGAGTGAGAGATCGCTTTGAGTAAATAACTTAATGTTTTATATCTGCCACGGTGCTATACCCGATCGAACAGTTAGCCCCATCTGTTTTGGAGGATTTTTATGATAGCCCATACGCAAATTTTGCAAACGCAGATGTTACAGATGCAAATTGCTCAAACCACAATGACAGAGACAACTCAAGCTTTGCCCCAGATCATCTCTCAACCAGCGAAATATACGATCGCGTTCATTGATCCGTCAGTTGAGGATTACCTTACCCTGCTGAATGGCCTGTTGCCTAATATTGCCGTTCAACTGCTCAATCCTTATAAAGATGGTTTTGCGCAAATCCTACAAACGTTAGTGAACCATCCAGAGTTGACGGAGATTCATATCTTTTCCCATGGTAGTCCGGGCCATTTGTACTTAGGCAATGAGATTTTGACGGAGGCCAGCCTCGATCACTATACGGAAGAAGCTTTAGCCATTGCCGCACGCCATCCAGAGTTGCCCATGAATTGGGTTTTGTATGGTTGCAATTTGGCGCAGGGGGAAATCGGACAAGCCTTTTTACACAAATTGCAACAGTTGACGGGTGCAAACATTGCTGCATCCGTGAGTCCGACGGGGCATGGCGATCGATCGGGGAATTGGCTGTTAGAAACTCGGTTGGGTGCGGTTGAGTTTGACTCCATCTTACATCCGGCAACTATGGCATCCTATGCGGGTGTGTTAGCTGTTGTCACCGTTACGAATACGAACAACAGTGGTGCAGGTTCGCTACGAGATGCGATCGCCAATGCCAGAACGGGGGATACGATCGCCTTTTCCTCCAGCTTGGCTAACCAAACCATTACCCTCAGCAGTCAACTCGACATTCCAGCGGGCAAAAATTTAATCATTGATGGTGCAGCAGCAGCGGGCTTGAAAATTAGTGGTAATAATGCCACACGAATTCTGCAACTGAATTCCAACGTTGATTTCCCCACCAGCCTCACGGTCAAAAATCTCGCGATGGTCAATGGGTCTACCCGCGATCGTGGTGGCGCAATTACTACGACCCACAAAGCCAATTTAACCGTTGAGAATGTCACCTTCAGCAACAACACCGCAGATAAGGGGGGCGGGGCTATTTACAGTGAGTATGAAGGTAGTTTAACGGTTACAGGTAGCAAATTTACGGGTAACAAAGCTACCGCAGGTAATGATGAACGGGGAGCTGGCGCGATCGGATTCTTTGGGCCGGGGGCGCTGAAGGTTACCAATAGCGAATTTACAGGTAACAAAGGGATTAACGGCGGTGCGATTAACAGTCTGAACGGTCAGCTCACGATCGAAAATTCCAAGTTCCTTAATAATGATGTCTCTGCAGCAACAGTGGATAATCGTGCAGGAGCACTTAACCCGACGCTGCGGGGCTATGGTGGCGCAATCTTCACCGATCGGGCCAACAACAATACAACGATCAAAAATAGCGTCTTTGATAACAACATCAGTCGATCGGCAGGAGGTGCCCTTTACCTGTTCAACGATCCGGAAGATGTGGTGACGATCGAAAATTCCAGCTTCAAAGGCAACCAGGCAACGGGATTACCGGGGGGTGAAATGGGGGCGGGAGGCGCGATCGACCACGTTCGCAACAGCAAAGGCAGTGGCAGCCTGACCCTGCGCAATACCGCTTTTGTGGACAACTATTCCGCTGGCTCTGGGGGTGGGGTTTGGATTAATCAAACAAACTCCACAATTACCAACACCACGTTTTCAGGCAATCGAACCGCTAAAGGGTTGACCGCCGATGACTATGTAAAAAATGGCGGTGCCCTTGCATTATTCAGCAATGCTTCGGCCAATCTTACCAACGTTACCTTTGCCCTGAACCATGCGGGTTGGGTTGGCGGGGCGATCGTGGCTGCCAGCGATGCTTCCGTTAGTCTCAAAAACACAATCTTCGATCGCAATACGGCGGATAACGGAACCAATACTTGGAATATCCAACAGCATGTGAACCGCACGTTTACCGATCAAGGCGGCAATATTCAATATCCCCCCAGTGATGTGAGTGTGGCCTCGGGGGCGCGATCGGTTGACCCGAAATTGGGCGCATTGCAACAGTCGGGGAATTTTTGGTTCCATCCGCTTTTATCCGGCAGTCCAGCCATTAACACTGGTGTATCGGGCGCACCCCTTACCGATTTACTCGGCTTTACCCGCGATAGTCAACCTGATGTGGGCGCGGTGGAATTTGGCAGTGGTAGCTCCACGTTGCCCAGTCTGCGGGTCAATGATGTGCAAGTGACCGAAGGCAATTCCGGCTCACAAAATGCAGTGTTTACGGTGACGCTGTCAGGAGCGAGTACCCAAACAGTTAAAGTCAACTATGCCACGGCCAATAATACCGCCACGGCGGGTTCCGACTATACCAGCAGCAGCGGCACTCTCACCTTCAATCCTGGCGACCTGACGAAAACGATCGCGATTCCGGTTTTGGGCGATACGGCAGTGGAAGCCAACGAGTCGTTTTTCCTCAACCTCAGCGGTGCCAGCAATGCCACGATCTCCGATAGTCAGGGCTTAGGCACGATCGTCAATAATGATACGGCAACGGCAAATCCCAGTTTGTCTATCAATAATGTCACTTTAACCGAGGGAAATCTCGGTACAAAGAATGCTGTGTTCACGGTAAAGCTGTCTGCTGCAAGTACTAAAGCAATTAGTGTTAACTATGCAACGGCTAATGGAACGGCCACCGCAGGAAGTGACTATACTACCAAAACAGGAAAATTAACTTTCAATGCAGGTGAGCTCAGTAAAACAATCAGTATCGCAATAACTGGAGATACCCAGGTAGAGGCGAACGAAACGTTTTCTGTTAACCTCAGCAGTCCGACTAATGCCACCCTAGGTACTAGTAAAGGAACGGCGACGCTGACCAATGATGATAGTACTTCTCCTAAACTCTCAATCAACAATGTGCGAATTACAGAGGGCAATGCAGGGACTAAGAATGCGGTCTTTACTGTCAGCTTAGCGGCTGCAACTAGCAAAACCGTCGCACTGAAGTATGCGACCGCCAATGGACAAGCGATCGCGGGGAGTGACTATAACGCCATTAGTGGCAATTTAAGTTTTAATCCCGGCGAAACCCGCAAGACCATTAGTGTTCCGATTCGCGGCGATGGGACTGTAGAAGGGGATGAATCCTTCTATGTCAATTTGACCAATCTGACCAATGCGACCTTTGCGGTTAGTCGGGGTACTGGAACGATTGTTAACGATGATACCGCTACGGCAAAGGTTGCTGGAGCCAGTGCCCTGCGATCGACCGCGCTTTCGGCCAACTCCCTAACCCAACCGTCTGCCTTACAACAAACGGATCTTTTAGTCGCGAGTAGTGGCTCCCTGCGATCGCCATTGCAGGTTTAACGCCTTATCCTGAACTCGATTGTGCTCCATCGCGATCGACGAAGCTCCATCGTAAATCAAGCAAATCTAGATTAGTTGAGTGGTTTTTGAGTGGGAATGCCGATCGCCCTAGGAAACTCTGGGGGGGTCGGTTTTATTTTGGCTAAATGGAGACAGGTGCGCTGGCCTTCACTCAGCGGTGTCACAAACGTTTCGACTTCCATTAAATCGCCCCCCAATTTTTCCACGGCCCGAATTAACTCAGCTTCTTCCTCCATCGTCCACTGGCCCCGGTAGAGAATCGCCTCACCCCCCACTTTGACGAGGGGGAGGGCATATTCTGCGCAAACGTTCGCCGCTGCCACCGCCCGCAATGTTGCTAAGTCATAGCGTTCGCGCTGCTGAGGATCCTGACCCACCTGCTCCACCCGATCGACCAGACAGTGGATATTGGTTAGGTTCAACTCTTGGGTCATTTGTTGCAGAAAGGTGATTTTTTTGCGGGTAGAGTCTAACAGGGTGATCTGCCAATGGGGACGGGCAATCGCGATCGGCACCCCCGGAAAGCCGCCGCCCGTGCCAATATCGATCATCTCAATCTCCGGCATTGGATCCTGAAGGTAGTCAATCACGCCTCCTAGGGAATCCCAGAGGTGCTTCTCCCAAAACTCTTCAGGTTCAGTAATGCGAGTCAGATTCAGCCGTTGGTTTCCGGCCAGCAGGGCTTCGTAGAGTCCCTGAAATTGCTCCTGTTGGCGATCGTTGGGCTGCCAATCCAGAGTGGCTTGCCAGAGATCAAGATTTTGCGGGAGGGCGGTCATTGGCGTGCTGAGGGTCGGAAAGAATGGGTTTCAGTCAAGTTGAACCAAAATAGCGTCGGTTCGCGCAACTTTCCATCATCTCACTTCTCCCTTCGTCCTGCTTGCCAATGTCCGGTAGGAGGCTGGACTCAGGAGGCGATCGGGGACAGCCCGGAACTCGCCTGAGTCTCGATGAACTGTTGTTGTAGATCCGTTGGCGTCACTTCCTTCAAGTTGCCATGGGAGATTTGCCAACAGCGATCGGCGATTTCCAGCAATTCCGAGGCATCGTGGGAGACGACTAGTAATGTCCAATGCTCCTTTAACTTTGCCAAGAGTTTAACCAGTTGCCGTCGCATTGACCAATCCAATCCGGCGGTGGGTTCATCCAGTAGCAGCACGTTCGGTTGGCGAATCAGTTGCACTGCCAGGGCTAAACGGCGTTGTTGGCCACCACTGAGGGCATGGGGAGAGGCTTGTAGCGAGAGGTGATCCAGTCCTACTTCAGCCAAGGCTTCTCGGATCCGATCGCTGCTAAGTTCTGGATGACCAAGGCGCAATTCTTCTAAAATCGTTCCGCCACAAAAATGTCGTTCGGGAAACTGAAACACTAAGCCGCAGAGTTGTTGCATGTGGAGAAAAGTGAGCTCCTGCTCCCGCCAAAACATGCTGCCGCTGGTGGGTTCTGCCAAGCCTGCCAAAATTTCCAACAGGGTACTCTTGCCTGATCCGCTCGGCCCAACAATCAGTCCTAATTGCTGGGTGGGCATGTCGAGGTTGATGGCATTGAGGATGGGTTGGGGGCAGGCAGTGGGATAGTAGGACAGATCTCGCAGGTATAACATTCCACTTGGCTCGGGTAGGTTATTTCAGGATTCCCTTAATCATGCTGATACCGCCATGCTGATATCGCCATGCTCATCTCTGAGTCATGCCCGTATCTAGGGTGAAGAAACCTGATTGATGCAAGTTTAGCGAATGATCCCCATAACCGCCGAATTCCATGGAACGAATTCTAGGAAAGCTTGAGTTGAATTCAAATTTAGCATTGAATCAAAATCTAGCTTGGAACTTCCCCTGGGATGCCAGCGTCATCAGTCGCTAGTAGAATGCAGACATCCTCGATCGGATACACCCATGGCAAATCGAATAATGGCTAGACAAACACATTCTTTTGGTGACATTTCTGGGGCTAGATCGTTTCCTATGACGCAACGCTTGGGCCTATTGGCTAGCAGTACAGCATTGCTATTGGGAGTTATCACGAATCCGGCTTTTGCAAAGGATCCATTTAGGACGAGTAATCCCAAGCCGATCGGGGATAGGACAGAAGCCGCGTTCAAAGCCATTTTTGAAAAAGGTGATTACAGCCCCAAAACCCTGGAACTTTTGGATCAGGCTGCTGCGAAGGAAGGTGGTGAGCCTCTAGTTTACGCCCTCAAAGCGACGTTGGCCTTTATGCAGCGGGATGGGGGCACCTTTACGACCAACGCCACCATGACCCGTGAAACGGCGGAAAAGTTGGCTACTTCCGATCCCCTGCGTGGCAATCTCTACATTGCGGTGGGTAATTTTCTAGAAGCGGCTTCTACCATTAACACCCAGGGGATGGTGCGGGGAATGCCCACGGCCCTCGGCAAAGTGCAGGATGCGTTTAAAAAATTAGACGAGGCCGAAAAAGTTTCCCCTAACGATCCAGAATTGAACTTGGTCAAGGGCGCGATGGATCTGATGCTGGCGGTGAATGTTAGCTTGCCGCTGTCCAACCCCGATCAAGCGATCGAACGGCTGGAACAAAAAGCAGGGCCAAGATACATTGCCGATCGCAGTTTGGCTTGGGGCTACCGAGATCTGAAGAAATTGGACAAGGCGGTGGCATCGGTCGATCGTGCCCTAGCGACTACGCCAGATAACCCTGAGGTGAAATATCTCAAAGGGCAAATTCTTTACAAACAAGGTAAGTTCCCAGAGAGTATTAAATTCTTTGAAGATGCACTGAAAAAGGAAGGTCAACTGCCTACGGGATTAGTGAACCAAATCAAGCGGGAACTACGGCTGGCAAATCAGCGAGCCCAAGCGGGCAAAACGCCCTAATGTGATTCTTGAATGGGGTTGCTTGGGCACAGAATCTTCAGGGTATAGAAATCTGGAGGAAAACCCAGGAGCGATCGGGAGTGTGAGAAAATTAAGAGCCGAGAGTTTGGTGGTATTAGGGATGGTGGCCAAACGGTAGAGGACGTATGGACAGCATGGGTTGGCAGCCAGCGTTAGCATGCTGGATTTAGGTCATCCCATCCCGGCGCAACTGAACTCGGAAGTTGGCTCTTAGTTTTCTGTTGTCTGATTGTTCGCCTGTTTACTTTCAATGTTGAGTCTATGCAAGTTGAGTTTCGTGAATTTGACCAGTTCAATCTTTGGATCTGGCTAAAGTTTCCCACGGTGCCTTCCGAGATGGAAAAACAGTATGTGGAAGAGATCTTCAGTTCTTGGTTTTACCTCGGAAAACTTGGGGGATTCAACGCTGAAAATTTGCAAGTGCAAGAAGTCGGGCTAGAAATTAGCTATCTGCCCTATGACAACGACCAAGCAGACAACTCCATGATGGCCCTCATGCATAACATGGGGGAATTTGAATACGAAGGCAGTTGGGGACGCTGTTGGTTTGATTTGGGGACTAGTGATGCGATCGCGATCGATGTTTTAATCAACGCCCTCAACCAACTGAGTCGAGATTTCGTAGGGATAGAACGCCTAGTGGTAGGTGGTGAAAACGAAGACTGGCAGATTCCTGGTGGTAGCCGACTGGAATTTATGGGTATGGATAACGATTGGAATTAACTGCACGATCTCGGCCTCGATCGATCGGATCAACGTCTTGAGCCGAACTTTCCTTAAAAAAATCTGGAAAATGATCTCCAGTCAATGAAGTTGACTTCAGCTATCAATTACCTCGCTAATCAATAGCTAAAGTGAGACATTCCTCGGTGGGCGATTTTCATCGCCCATTTTTATTGCAATAGTCCCGTTTCATAGTCAATGCGCCCAATGCGCCCAATGCGCTTAAGACAGTGATATCGAATTGATTCATTGATGCGACAGATGCGATCCCACCTAGCCCCCGCGCTACGCGCCGCTGACACTAGAAAAAAGGGGATATTCGGCCAAATTCTTTCAAAGTCGCCCTTTTTCTTGGCATAGCCTCTCCGCAGGAGATAGGGGGATTTAGGGGGATCGGAAGTCTGGCAAGCAACAATTATGATTGTCCTAACAATCATAGCTATAGCTATCACTGCCGCTCAGCCTGTTCTCAATCGTCAACCTATTCCCAATCATCAATCCATTCTTAATAGAAACGTGAGTTTGATAAATCCGGGAACGTCTCCCCTCAAGGCAGTTTGCTCTGATGTCATGCCTGAGCAACGACCTTGCCCCCTGTGCTTTCAGGGAACGCTACTCCTCCGTCATCC
Organism: Alkalinema pantanalense CENA528; assembly: GCF_050753345.1. Classification (NCBI taxonomy): domain Bacteria; kingdom Bacillati; phylum Cyanobacteriota; class Cyanophyceae; order Leptolyngbyales; family Leptolyngbyaceae; genus Alkalinema; species Alkalinema pantanalense. The sequence goes on from NZ_JBLZFX010000010.1 coordinate 29,765, forward strand.
CAGTGAATTCTCCGTCCCAGGATAGGGGATTGGTGGGGGGCCATTGTGCTTGTCAAACTCACATTTATAAAAAAGGCGTACCCGCCATAGCCAGTACACCTCGCTGCTCAATTCAGAGTCTCTGAACCTCACAGCGTTTGATCAATTGTGATTTGAGGAGACTGAACAGTAGTTGGATGCAGAGATTTTCCTAGGGTGAGCGTGCTTACAAATAGGAGCAGCCTTAGCGATTGTGATTAACCTGGAAATATTCCAGGGATCGCTTCAACTAACTGCCTATCAACAAACCCCCTATCAAAACATTGCCCAACACTACCTAGCCCATGCCCATAGGACAAGTCAGTACTAACGAAACATACTACTCACTGAGCTATCTTCATGAATCCGAGAGATGGTTTCTCCCAAAACATTGGCTACCGACAGGATGGTCAACTGCGGGAAGCGTTGATCTTCGGTTAGAGGGATCGTATTGGTGACAATCACCTCTTCCAGGCATCCGCTCGACAGACGTTCGATCGCCGGTGGCGAGAATACCGCATGGGTTGCACAGGCGTAAACTTGCCTTGCTCCTTCCCGACGCAGTAACTTAGCGCCTTCGGTAATCGTACCAGCGGTATCAATCATGTCATCAACCAATACGGCGGTTTTCCCTCGCACATCACCCACCACGTTCATCACTTCAGCCACGTTATGGGCTTGACGACGTTTGTCAATGATGGCTAACGGTGCATCACCTAGGCGATTGGCAAAGGCACGGGCACGGGCAACCCCACCAACATCTGGAGAGACAATGACAAGGTCTTCCAACTTTTTGCTTTTCAGGTAATCCACGATCGTGGGGGCACCGTAGACATGATCCAAAGGAATATCGAAATAGCCTTGGATCTGAGCCGAGTGCAAGTCCATGGCTAACACCCGGTTGGCCCCCGATTTAGTTAGCAAGTTAGCGGCTAACTTTGCAGTAATGGACTCACGGCCTGCGGTTTTACGATCGGCCCGTGCATAGCCGTAGTAAGGTAAAACCGCCGTTACCTGCCGCGCCGAAGCCCGCTTGCAAGCATCAATCATGATCATGAGTTCCATCAAATGATCATTGACCGGACGACAAGTGGGTTGAATGATGTAAACATCACTTCCCCGAATTGATTCCAAAATCTGGACGTAGATTTCGCCATCCGCAAACCGCTTCCGAATCATTGGGCTAAGGTCTAGCCCTAAATAACGGGCCACCTCTTGTGCCAACACCGGATTCGCGGATCCCGTTAGTAAGCAGAGACGATTGTTATGAGTATCAACAATAGGAGCAGAAGCAATGGGGAGAGTCAGAGTCGCAGAACTGATCACGTCAAGCCCTCGAACGCATTCACGGCAATCTTATCACTGAGATCAGAGAACATCGTCCCAGATCTTGCTTAAAGACTATCTCACCAATTGCGGTACTTGTGCACAGTTGTGCCAGAAATCGGCAGTTGGGAGGTCGTTAAGGTAGAAATGGGAGACTTCAATATAACTTGCCAAGAAAGTTTGTTAATTTGCTAAGGGGCTTTGTCAAATCTTTGTCAAATAACGAAATCGTAAGTTAACCGATCGAAATAAAAATGGAAGATCGAAATTTGGCTACAGAAGACTGGTGTGCTGTCGCTCAGGAAATTTCGAAACCCAAACTACAATTGAAATGAGTTGGGTTACCTTAGTTCCTGGCACAGTTTTTTGACACAGTTCTCTGGGCCGCTCTCTGGCTAGCTCTTTGGCACAGTGAACAAAGTAATTACGGAGTAATTTTAAGTTCCAACTGTGCCAACTATTGTGCCAAATTTTTTGACCGTCTGCCAAGACCGTTAGACAAGAAAATATTGTTTTCGAAAGATTATTGACGAAAGGACAGGTGAAATGGCAAGCCTCATCGACCATATCAGCGAAGAGATCAAATCTGCTATGAAGGCTAGGGAGAAGGTTCGCTTGGAAACCCTCCGCAGCATCAAGAAAGTTCTTCTGGAAAAGGAAGTCAGCGTGCGACCATCTGGCCAACAAGTCTTGACAGAAGAGCAAGAAATGGAGGCATTGCTGCAACTGGCTAAGCAACGGCGGGATGCGATCGAGCAATATCAGTCCGTTGGGCGGCAGGATTTAGCGGATCAGGAGGCCCAAGAATTAGTCATCATTGAAGGCTTCCTTCCGCAACAACTGACGGACGATGAAGTGGCTCAAGCGATCGACGCGATCATTGCTCAAGTGGGGGCCACCAGCCCGAAGGACATGGGCAAAGTGATGGGGCCAGCTATGCAACAGCTTAAGGGCAAAACCGATGGCAAAAAAGTGCAAGCGATCGTCAAAGTTAAATTAGGGGGCTAAGCTGCTTCCTTAAGGCAACTAACCAGGCAACCATTCCTTCAGGACACGTTATTCGTTCACGTCAGGGAACAGCGTACAAAATAAAATCTTCAGTGAATGGGTTAAGTGAGTGGGTGAGTAGGTGGGTGGATGAATCGGGGCTGTTATTTCCTAGCAAATCCCTAATCTCCGATTGATTGATTCCCTACTCAAGCTTAGCTGGGTAATATGTTTTCAGTAGAGAAATCTAATCCGATTCTCTCGCGTCACATTTCGCTGGGTCGAGTAGACTTGATTAGTTTCAGAATTCATTTCAGAGTCAGTTTTACTGTTCAGTCATTTTCAGGACTATGCAACCACCGATTTCGATAGGGACTGTTCTTCAAAGCCGATATCGTTTACTGAGCATCTTGGGCCAGGGCGGTTTTGGGAGAACCTATCTGGCTGAAGATCAAGCTCGCTTTAATGAGTTGTGCGCTTTGAAGGAATTGGTGTTGCCCCAGACGGGAGAATATGCCCTGGAAAAATCGAAGGAATTATTCCAGCGAGAAGCCCAAACGCTGTATCAGATTCAGCATCCCCAAATTCCACAATTTCGCGCCATGTTTGAGGAAAATCAGCGATTTTTCCTGGTGCAAGACTATGTGGATGGTAAAACCTATCGCGCCTTGCTGGAAGAGCGTAAAGGTCAGGGTTATGTTTTCTCAGAACCGGAAATCATCCAGTTAATGCAGCAGGTTTTGCCCGTGCTGGCCTATCTCCATGGCAAGGGCATTATCCACCGCGACATTGCCCCAGATAATGTGATTCTGCGGGAGCGCGATCGCCTGCCTGTGCTGATTGACTTTGGTGTAGTGAAGGAACTGGCAACGCGGATTCAGGTGCCCGATACCCTCAAGCAATCCACTACCGTTGGTAAACTGGGCTATGCGCCGATCGAACAAATGCAAACGGGTCGAGCCTACCCCAACAGCGATCTCTACGCCTTGGCTGTAACGGTTGTTGTGCTGTTAACTGGCCGGGAACCCCAAGAATTACTGGACGACAGCACGATGACCTGGCATTGGCAGCGCTGGTGTCAAGTCAGTCCAGCCTTCGCGCAGATCGTCAATCGGATGTTGAGCTATACGCCCAGTCAGCGCTTCCAATCTGCCCTGGATATTCAACAGGCGCTGCAAAATATTGGGCAACCAGGCACCTATCAATCGGCCCCCAGCAATTCTTCCCCGACGGCTCCGGGTGGGCCTGTTACCCTGCCCGTGCAGCAGCCCCCAGCCCAACCCTCCCAGATGGCAACGGTGGCGGTGGGACGTCCTCCCGAAAGTACCGACTATGCGGGCTCCAGTCTGAGTTCTAATGCAGGGCTACGGCGATCGACGCCAACTAGTCCTCCCAATCGCAGTTCTCTTTTGGATGATCCCTGGGCAGTGGGGTTAATTGGTGTGGGGGTGCTATCCTTGGTCGGGATTGGTTCCTGGGTGATTGCGCGATCGCTCGGCTCTAGTTCCCAACCCCAGGCATCACCGACCCCCACCGTTACGATCAGCGCTAGTCCCAGTCCTAGTGCTAGTAAGACCCCGAAGCCCAGTCCCAGCCCCACCAATGTAGAAATTAGCCAACGGGTGGATCTGACCCCAGACAAGCCTGTGACTCGTACGGGGCCACTCCAAGCCAGTCAAACCCTGACCTTTAACTTCGCAGGGAAACAGGGGCAGACTCTGACAGCGGCGTTGGGTGGAGAAGGCGTTCTGATGACGATTCTGGGGCCAGATGACCAACCCCTCGATCGGGCGAGACGGGTTCCCTTCTGGGAAGGCGAACTTCCTTTTAATGGTAATTATGCGGTGCAGCTCAAAACAGTACAGGGGCTGTCTAAGTCCGACTTTAAACTGGAGTTGAAGTTGGCGAATCCGATCGTGCCGACGCCCTCTCCGTCGGTGACCTCCTCGCCGAGCATCGAGCCCACTCCGCCTACGGAGGCCGAAGTCAAAACGGAGCGAATTTCCTTCTCGCCGGGACAAAGTTCTACCCAAATCCAAGGCCGGACCGATAGCAAAGTGATTCGCCGCTATTTAATGAGTATCCAAGCAGGGCAAGCGCTCAGCATTAATCTTCAGGGAGGGGGGACTTTTATTGTGCGCCGTCCTGATGGGAGTCCTTTGGAAGGCGGTGGCAAGTCCTGGGAAAATCCTGTCCCGGATACAGGCGATTATCAAATTGATGTCAGTGCGAATGAACCCGTAGAATTTGCCCTAACCGTCAGTGTGAGGTAGTCAGTGTGGGATAGTGAGTGTTCCATGTGTCCGCCAGTCAATATTTATTCGTTGGAGTAAATATTGACTGGCGGAGAGGAATGTTGGCGCTATTGATTGGGCGCTATCTCGTACAATGACTCTGTGTAGTACAAAGGAGCGATCGCGGGTGAGTTCACTGTTAATTACGGGAACCGATACCGATGCAGGTAAAACGCTGCTAACGTCTGCGTTGGCTGCCTATTGGTGTCTGTACTGCCAGCCGCGATCGCTGGGAATTTTGAAGCCGATTCAAACCGGAGTGGGCGATCGGGAACATTACCAGCGTCTATTTGCAGCCAGTCCTACTCTCACCATAGCCAACCCGCTACATTTCGAGGCTCCCTTGGCTCCTCCCCTAGCGGCGGATCGAGAAGGTCGATCGATTCCCCTTGACCTAGTTTGGAATGCCTATACCCAGTTAAAACAAACCCATGACTTGGTTCTGGTAGAAGGATTAGGCGGGCTCGGTTCGCCCGTGACCCATGAAACCACAGTGGCTGACTTGGCTTGGGATTGGCGACTCTCGGCAGTCTTGGTGGTTCCGGTGAAGTTGGGGGCGATCGGTCAGACGGTGGCAAATGTGGCCCTGGCAGAGCGATCGCGGGTACATCTAAAAGGGATTGTGCTGAACTGTATTACTCCTGCTACGGCTGAGGAAGTGGATCAATGGGCGAATATTCCGCTGATTGAAACGCTGACCCATTTGCCAGTTTTAGGTGTTTTACCTCACGTAGCAGACCCTACTGATCTTCACCAACTTGCTCATATCGCCTCGAATTTAGCTATTGAGAAATTATTACCCTTATCGGCTAGTAATCTTCCGGCTCCTCTCAGTTGAGTGAATTTCCTGGGTTACATCAATTCCCTAGGTTAAGCAACTTACCTGTTAAGTAACCTACCTGTTAAGTAACCTACCTGTTAAGTAACCTACCTGTTAAGCAACTTACCTGTTGAGTCACCTGCTTCGTGGAAGAATCCACCTCCTTAACGAGGCAAAAACAACTTTTTCTGAAGACTATTAGGTAAGAAAAAATATTTTAGAGTGCAAGAAATACTGAACGAGGGAATGCTTAGGTGGAGGCATGTCTCGATCTAGAAACATTTACGGGTATTGTATTGAGCTACATTTGTTCTGAATTGAAGCTGAGACAATTTCGAGGAATCATCTAAGAACATCCATCACAACGATGATCTGAATGTGAAGAAAGATTTTCAATTGATCGAGTTTTTATACAATTTGTCAAGAATTCTCTTGCGGAATTGACCTTTGTTAGCGGGAATTCTATTAAATAAGGTTCTTTTGCTATCTCGCTCTTTCATCCTTGTTCCTATGAAGCTCTCTGTAACTATTCAAGGTTTGCTCGAAGAACATTTAGACACCCCTCTTTCGATCGCAACCTTGTTAGAGCGCACCGGCGAGCAGGGATTTGGGATTCTAAGTGGATTGCTAACTCTGCCGATGTTGATTCCAGTTCCGATTCCGTTGGCGGGGTTTTCCACCTTGATGGGGGCAGGAACGATCCTGATGGGGTTGCAGTTAGCATTGGGCGCTAAGCAACCTTGGCTACCCCATCGACTGGCTCAGTTAGAAATGTCGCCTAAGTTATCCCAAGGATTGCTCAAAAATATTGAACGGGTTCTCTATCCCGTTGAAAAGTTTTCTCAAACTCGGTTAGTTCGTGTGAGTCATAACCGAAATATTCGTCGCTTAATCGGCTTCTGTATGGCTTGGAATGCAGCTTTAATGGCGCTTCCCTTGCCAATTCCACTGACTAATTTATTGCCCGCTTACACGATCGAAGCGTTGGTGATTGGATTACTGGAAGATGATGGATTGTTAATGCTGATTGGTTTGGGGATGACTGCCCTGGCTACTGTTTTCTTTGCCAGTATTGCCAGCGCCATTTGGATTGTATTTTGCCAAGCGATCGTGCATTTTCAAGGGCTATTTTAGGGATTGCATCCGGGCACATCTGTGTGTCATCAACCAATTAATCTTGACCGATCACTAATTTCGACGCAGCACGATTCGATCTTGGTCAACTTCTATAGAATTAGCAGAAATTTCAGACAGGAATTGGGGCAGAGTCCTGTTAATTTGATTCTGAAGGTGCTCCGGCGGAACCCCTACTCGCTGGGCAATTTGATTGAGCGAAAAACTGAGCTTGCCTACTTTGACTTGGGTATTTGGATCAAGTTGAATTTGGCCATTGACCATGCGAGGTTGCCCTTCCAAGCCAAGATAAATTTGACGATCGTGAAATCCTGGAATCCGTTGGATCGCGTCCCGTAGTAGCGCTTTTTCTTGGTGAGAGAGTTGACTCTGCTGCAACTCTGCTAGATCGACCACAGCGCCTGCTTGGAGTTGATTGTTTTTAATTTCCGTATGGATACCCTTAATGGCAGTGGACGCTTTGACCTGTTGACTGACTTGAGCGATTGTAGATGTGACCAGAACCTTAACTTCCGCTGGGCTTAAACTAACAGACACATTTTCCTGGTTGAGCGATCGCAGTTTTTGCTCAACTTGTCGCGCTTCTGCTTGTAGCGTATCTGGTTCTAGGAGATAGGTTTGGGCTGCGTTTCGATAGCCGTCGGGCAAGCTGGTTGCTTGTTGATAGGCGATCGCAATGCCGACTCCCGCAGCCCCTAACACGCCTAACCCAATTAATGCGACTCGTTTCATCATCATGGGAATTTCTCAATCAACAGGGTTCCCGATGAATACAAGCTGTTCTCTACTGATTCCAGACAATGCCGCTCTTGAAATGAGCAGTTTGAAATGAAGCAGTATTGTTTGCCCGATTCATCCATTGCAGAGCCTTGAGAACAGGGGGTTGGGGCTATGGCATGCTCGATCGTCGTCCGTTAGCGCACCCCTGGTCTTGCTTAGAAAGTCCAGGGACTCAGAGGTCAGTATCACCAAGGCTGAATTTTCGATAATTTTCGATTCTAGTCAATGATTTGGGCATCCTAGCACTACAGAAACAGTGCAACCTTGTGATCCTAACCCTGTCCGATCGAGGACAATTCTGCATGAAAAAAATTCTTGTTGTTGATGATGACACCACCCTCCGTACAGCTCTCAGTCGCTATCTAAGTAAGCGAGGATATTGTGTTCAGGATGCCGCTTCTGGTCTAGATGCGCTAACGCTGTTTGAGCAGGATCCTCCAGATTTGATTGTTTCCGATGTGCTGATGCCGGAAATGGATGGCTATGAATTCTGCCGCCGGGTACGGGCAAGCCGTGTTGGGCAACTCCTGCCATTTATTTTCCTCTCCAGTCGCGCCGATGTTGAAGATCGCGTCCAGGGCCATTCTATGGGGGCAGATGATTATTTAATTAAACCCTTTGAACCCCGTGAACTTTTGGCCAAGATTGAAGCACAGTTGGAACGTTCCCGACGAACCCATGCTGAAATTATTCGCTTGCTTCAGCAAGTCAGTCACGCCCCGGAACCCCAAACCGCGCCCCACCCGCTACCGCTAACGCCTGCCGAAGAAAAAGTTTTTTGGCAAGTGATCCAGGGCTATACCAATAAGCAAATCGGTGAACATCTTTTTGTCAGTCCCCGCACTGTTCAAACCCACCTCAGTAATATTCTCAACAAGTTACAACTGGAAAATCGATCGCAACTGGTTCGTTATGCCTTTGAACATGGTTATAAGCCTCCCCTAGACCGAACGGTTGCAGAACCGATCGAGCCATAAAAAAGAGCAGAGAAAGGATTCCTCTGCTCCTACACGAATAGGGGGATTATTGATTCCGATCGATCAGGTTAACAACTTGTTAAGGTTGGCGACAGACGCGAAACTCATTCTTAAAGTTCTGTGGCCCGGTGTATCCCGAATTTTTTGCTAACTCCGCTAGAGTTTGCCGTCCAGCGTAGTATTTGCCCCCAACGAACCAAGTGGGAAAGCCGGGAGCTTGTCCTGTTTGTTGGGCGGCTGCATCTAAGGACGTTTTACAAGTATTAACTTGGGCGTCTTTTCCGCCTTCTGCACATTCCACGTAATCCATTTCCTTCATGGCTTCTTTGCCAAACAACTGCTTTTGTTCGCAGCAGTGGGGACACCAAAACGCACCGTACATTTTGGCTCCAGATGCCTTCAGGTGCTTGGCCAATTGGACTTCCGATTCACCGGATGTGGCATCTACTAAGAAATAGACATTTCCCTGGGCGTCGCCGATCGTACTGGCACTGGCGGTATCCTGTTGCGGGGCGTAGATGGCTAAGGTGCTTACCAATGTCACCATGCTGACAATGACACCCATGAAGGCCAGTTGCCCTCGATCGTCCCAATCTCGCCCCAATAAGCAGACCACAAACATAGCGGTTGCGCAGATGGCAGAGAACAAACAGAAGGGACAAAGCCCACCCCACCCTAGAGATCGGCCCCCAAAGACAAATTCCGAGAACATGACATACATCAAGTAGCCACTGAAAATCAGCATCGCTGTTGTGCCTAAAAACAGCAGTGGCCAAGTGATATCTTCCAGTTTTTTGCGGGTGGATAGGCTTTCTTCGCCCTTAAACAGCAACGGACTGAGGGCCAAGATGGCGATCGCAAAATAAGCGAGCAGACCGAACAGCGAAAGGGGTTGCCCAAAGATCGTGGCATAGCGGCTGCTTAGCACCGCACAGGTTTGGGTGGGGCAAGAGTCACCTACGGCAAAAAAGCGTAGATAGGTTAAGTAAGCCGTATTGATCACCCCTAAGGTTGCGATTCCCCCAATAATAGGGCGTGACCAGCGATGGATCCAAGGCGTAGAGCGTCGGCGAATCATAGACTTTTAGACTAGGAATGACCAATCCTAAATAAATGTGGCAAGGAATACCTATCACGTTAACCGTTTTCCGGTTCTGTCTCTACCAATATCCGGTTCCCAAGGACGACTCAAGGGAAGCAGGTTACTCCAATCAACCTTGTCCAGATTGGGCAGAATAGAAACGGAGAACAAAAACGTGGCAAGTTTTTGCAGAAGTTTGCCTCAAGCTTACTCCAAAACAGCCTGGAATGCCCTCCACAGCGTCTTACCTTTTTAGCAGTTCGGAAAAAGTTTCAGAAATTTTGCAAAAGGGGTTGCAAAACTTAGAAGGGTTTGTTAATTTAATTAAGCGCTCGCAAGAAAGCAAACAAGCCGGGATAGCTCAGTCGGTAGAGCAGAGGACTGAAAATCCTCGTGTCGGCGGTTCAAGTCCGCCTCCTGGCATTTAGACGAATCAAGCCAAAAACCCAAAGGAATTATCTTCCCGGCTTGGCCTCTGGCAATCCTGTCTGGTAGTTTAACTTTTCTACTGGGTGTTTTTAGGTAGGTTTAGCAATCTTAGCGGATATTCGATCTAAGAAAGTCAATCCTGAAGAACTAATCTTCAAAAGTCCGAGAGGCAAGGGAACAGCGCATAAATAAAATCCCAATTGGGTAGGGGTAGGAGAGTAAAATAGTAGGAGGGTAGGGGAATGAAGAGGGGATATTATTTCTTGGCAAATCCCCAAGTTATTCAACCAACACAATTTTGCTAATTGTGCTTGGAAGTCAATTATCGCGAAATGTCGTGTTGCTGACCGAAAGAGCTATCAGTGCAGACATACCTTAATTAATTTATGTGTTGAGGAGCATATCAATAGAACAGCGATCGGGCGATGGACAGGAACCAATGCAAAGATGATTGATCAGCACTATGGCGCAACGAATTTTACAAATTTTTGCTCCCCTGATCTCATGTAGGAATTGCCTTTGATATGGTTCTATCTTTGTTCGTAAATGCGATCTCATTCATTACGATCTCATTCATTAACAAAGTACAGTTTCAATTAGTTCTATCTTTTATGGGTATCACCGCAGGACTGGTTCTGTGTGTGGAAATGTTGCAACTGTCTCAAATGTATCACCTTCTGAGCGAAAGCTGTTCTCTCACTAAGCACTCCATAGCCGGCGTGATTCGGCTACTCAATGATAAGCAGGTGTTGGAAACGACTGGGCTGTAAAAAACATAGCAAATTCTTGCCCAACTGATTTAGGTTACTTCCAAGAAGGATGACTGCAACGCTAGGGAAGTTCAGAAATTCTAGATGAGCAAACTAATTGTCTCTATCTATATTCAACGCTCTAAAATTGCTTATGCACGGCTACCTATATGACCGAAAAATAATCAGCCTGAAAGTGTCACAGAATCAACTGGTGAAACACCAAAATTTCTTAGAGAAGATTGATTGCGGAGACATTCAGAAGTCTTCAAAAATTCCATGAATGCAAATACATGAGGAGAATGAGAACGTTTAGCGACGATAGCCATGCGAATTGTTCTAAAAAAAGGAGTAGGTAAGCTACGGATATAAACGTTGGGGGGAACTGGCTCAGCCGCTAAACGCGGCAGAATAGCAACTCCTAGTCCCTGCGCAACCATGTTGACGATCGTTGAGTCAGATTTAGCATGATAGGCAGGCTGCAATGCTTTGCAGAATCTAGCACAGTGTTCATAGGCATACTTGTCAGAGCTAAATCCATTGGTAGCGACAATCAGTGGATAAGCTTTAAGCTGCTCCCAACTCAATTTAAACTGCGCTTCCGTGTAGGAGAGTGGCAACAACACGACAAACTCATCTTGTAAGAATTCCCAAGTTTCAAACTCAGAGTTCATTAGGTCATCTGTAAAGCCAATATCAGCCCGTCCCTTACACAAATCATCCTCAACACTCTGTTCATCAAATTGCTCGATTACGCTCACAGTGACTCCTGGAAACTGTTGCTGAAACTGAGCAATGATTGTTGGCAAGAGGTGAGTCGCAACACTCCGAATTGAGGTTAGACGAACCTTGCCTTGCTGAAGGCTACTTATCAAATTCGCCTCTTTCAGAATTTGTTCTTGGAGATGAATAATTTGTTGAGCGTGGGTAAGGATCTTCTCACCAGCGGGAGTTAGATCCGCACCATGACGGCCACGGGAAAATAAAGGAATCCCTAAATCCGATTCCAACGCCGCGATCGCGTTACTAACTGCTGATTGTGCCATCTCTAGCTCAAGAGCCGCATCACTAAAGCTACTGTGCTCCGCGACTGCAATGAAGGCATGAAGTTGTGCCAGCTTTATCTTGCTTTGACGCTTTCGTTCCATAGACCTAAGGAGAGTCGTTATGGTATGTTAAACAAGATTTTTTCAGAGAATGGGCGATAAGAAGGTATCCTATCTATCTGTTTTTGTGATAGATGAGATACAGAAAACGCTTTGACTTTTATTTGTCACCTCATTTAATCTGTCAGCTATTCCGAAGAAACTGCTTGCTACTGATGGAACGCTTTGTAAAAGAAAGTTCTCAATTTGTTACTGGTTGTAAATGGTTGATTTTATCTTCCGATACTTCTTATCAAACTATATCTTTGATAAGGAGATTTGAAGTGACTGATCTTTTTTAGGTTGGCTCAGGAGATACATCACCAATAGGAAGTTCGGTATTAAGTCTAGAGGCAAAAAACTCAATTCTTCACTGCAAGAAAGTGTGAATCTTCTTCTGCTTCGGAATAGAAATTCAACCTTCTGTCCCTTTTGTCTCAAGCACTACTTTTTTCAAGAGTCATTGATGAGATTAATAGGCACAAGAAGATAAAGCAAAGTGAGAAACGCAGTTATCTGTTCCTTCAACGTAATTGGATCCCCAGTAGTTAAATCATAGGAATCTGCACTAATGGTTATGCTGAGTAGTCCTATTCCCGTTACGGTTATTACAGGTTATCTTGGCTCAGGCAAAACGACGCTGCTGAATCAAATTCTTCACTATCAACATGGCAAGAAGATTGCTGTGATTGTGAATGAGTTTGGAGATGTGGGAATTGATAGCCAACTTGTTGTGAATGCTGATGAAGAAATCTTAGAAATGAACAACGGTTGTATCTGCTGCACAGTTCGAGGTGACCTAATTCGCATTGTTGGAAACTTGTTAGAAAAACGTGAAAAGTTTGATTGTTTGGTCATTGAAACGACTGGTTTAGCCGATCCAGCACCTGTTATCCAGTCGTTTTTTGTAGACGAAACAATGCGGTCTAAAACTCAGTTAGATGCAGTTGTTACCGTTGTAGATGCAAAACACATTTGGGAACATTGGGACAGCAGCGAGGCGCAAGAACAAGTTGCATTTGCGGATGTTATTCTTCTCAACAAGATTGATCTCGTTCCACGCCAGCAGATTGAGCAGTTGGAGAATCAAATTCGAGCCATCAATGCTTGTGCCAAAATTTATCGAACTCAGAACTGCAATTTGTCGCTTGATTCAATCTTGGGAGTCAAAGCATTTGATCTCAAGAATGCTTTATCCATTGATCCAGCATTTCTAGATGAATCAGCGCATGAGCATGATGAAACCGTTTTCTCTATCTCGATCGTCGAATCGGGTGTTGTAAATGGTGACAAACTTACTACTTGGTTAAACCAACTTGTTCAGATTCAAGGGCAAAACATTTTTCGGATGAAAGGTATTTTGAATGTCGATGATGAGGATCGGAGGTTTGTGCTTCAAGGTGTGCATATGTTGCTTGAGGGTAGACCTGGCAGACCTTGGAGATCAGACGAACCGCGTCGGAATGAAATGGTATTTATCGGACGATCGCTACCGGAAGCAGACCTAAAAGGCGGGTTTCAGTCATGTTTAATCTAAATTTTGCTTGAGCAAAGTACTCTCACAACGATTTGCAATCAGGACTAATTGTATGAAAAAGCTAGATGCATACAGTGTCAGCATTGGTGTTTTAGGAGCCGTTGATACCTATCTCACAGCAACGCTCATTCTTGTACCTGTGTGGGTTACATTTATTGCTTGGGCCTCCTTCTTTATCTTAGGCGGCAAGTCCTCTGGTTTGAAACAGAGCATTGCGTCTAACCTAACCGGAATTGCAATCGCTTCTCTGACACTACTATCGATCTCAGCACTAGGGAGCAATCCTGTGATGGGTGCCATCTGTGTTGGAATTGGTAGTGCAGCGATGGTTCAAGCTTCTAAGGTTCCTCTACTCAGGGCGATTCCTGCAATTGTTTGGGGCTTTGCCTCTACGGTCGGAACTACGATTGCAACAGGTAAAGCAATTACTACTCCAGGACTAGAAAACCCAGCATTAGTTGCAGCAGCAGCAATGATATTAGGCGGCATCTTTGGCTATCTCTCTGAAATGTGGGGAGATGCGATGACAAGGGAAGGTGTGCCTGCTAGAGAGCAAACCCGCGTTTAGACAAGGTGAAAACAGTTCTATTACTAGTTCTCAAACAGGAGAGAAAAGATATGAAGCTACAGCACTACATTGGTGGAATAGAAGGACTAGAACCCTCTAGTTTTGAGAAACGAGTGTTTGTTCAGCCCTGGGAAGAACGCATTTTTGGCATTCACGTGGCAATGATGGCGTTAAGTAACCATCTGAAATCAGTCAAAACAGTGCCAACTCGGTTCAAGAGTTTCTGGACTTGGGGACATCTTCGTAAAGGTGCAGAGGGGATGAATCCCTTCGATTACTTCAAGTACCGTTACTACGAAAAGTGGCTGGGTGGAATCTCTGGCTTCTTTGTTGAATCAGGCTATGTTACCAAAGAAGAACTTGATTCAAAAACAGCTGCCTATCTGGAAAAGCCAGATGCGCCGTTACCTCAAGGGGGAGAACCTGCGATCGACGGTCAAGTAATGGAGTATTTGCGGGTTGGAGATTCACCCAGATGTGACGTTGAGATTCAGCCGAAGTTCAAGGTTGGTGATGTGGTTACGGTCAGAAATCCGCCTCCAACCGACCACTGCAAGCTCCCAGGCTATCTGCGAACGAAGCAGGGAGTGGTTGATGTCGTCTATGAAGGAGCCTACAATTATTACTTCCCAACGGGAGATGGTGTGGGCGACCCGATGCCTATCTATAACGTCAAGTTTGATTCTCATGAGATTTGGGGCAATTTGACCGAGCCGAAAACGTGGATTTATGTGCAAATCTTTGAAGCTTATCTAGAAGATCCGGCTTAATTTTGGGTGAGATTGATTTCGTTCGATTGAGGATATGAGTCATGACTGACAGCATTAATCGGGAAACCTACAGCGCTGCTCGTGTAAGAGCATTAGAGTCACTACTAATTGAGAAAGGCATCATTACAGGTGCAACCGTTGATAAAGTGATTGAATTCTTTGAGAAAGACATGGGACCGTTTAATGGTGCCCAAATTGTAGCAAAAGCTTGGGTTGATCCGGAGTTTAAGCAAAACTTGCTCGAAGATACACCGTCTGCGATCGCATCAATGAACTTTCCACAAGGAATGGCAGGTGCTGAGGGTGAACATATGAAGGCAGTTGAAAATACGCCTGACGTCCACAATCTCATTGTTTGTACCATGTGTTCCTGTTATCCGTGGCCCGTTTTGGGGTTGCCGCCCTACTGGTTTAAAGATCCAACTTTTCGAGCCAGAGCCATTCGGGAACCGCGTAAAGTATTACAGGAGTTTGGGCTAGATATTCCCGAATCCACTGAAATTCGAGTCTGGGATACGAGTGCCCAAATTCGGTGGTTTGTTGTCCCAGAGCGTCCGCATGGAACAGAGAATTGGACAGAAGAGCAACTAGCTGCGATCGTTACTCCTGAATCCATGCAAGGTGCAGCAAAGGTTTTTGTTTCTGCTTAGGACACAGTAGGAGAGTGTGAAATGCAGGTCAAATTTGAGCAGTTTGCTGCCGCTAGTATGTTAGTTGATCCAAATGCACCTCCCCGCAGTAATGGGGAACTCTTGTTTGCAAGACCTTGGGAAGGACGGGCGTTTGGCATGGCGATCGCGCTGTCGAAAAAAGGACACTACGAGTGGGAGGATTTCCGCCAGGGTTTAATTGCTTCGATTGCGGAGTGGGAAGCCACGCACTGCAAGGATGACCCGGACTGGGACTATTATCAACGCTGGCTGTTGGCTTTAGAGCGATTAACTTTGGACTCTCATCTGATTTCACCGGAGGAACTAGAGCAGCGGACGGCTGAACTAATTGCTCAGGAGAATGTACCTTCTACCGCTTTAACCTAGTAACACCACAAGTACGATACATGAGGTCGGAATGATACATCAACGCAGTGCTTCTAGATTAGCTCTCTTTGGCAAGCGCCTCAGCACAAAGTTGCTAATGCTCTTAACCGTCGCGGGTTTCTTGCTGATTGCATCTCCCGCAATGGCTCACCACGCGATGGAAGGAAAAACGCCGAGTAACTTTCTTGAAGGATTCCTGTCAGGATTAGCACATCCACTAATTGGGATCGATCACTTTGCCTTTGTCGTGGCGATCGGACTACTTGCCGCCGTGAAACGACAAGGAATCGCGATTCCGATTGCTTTTACCCTATCTGCGATGGTAGGTGCAGCACTTCACCTAACCGGACTCAATTTACCAGGAATTGAACTACTGATTGCCGGATCAATTCTCCTCTTTGGTATCCTGCTAACTCGGAAAGACGACCTTAAAACAGCAACAGTCATTGGACTCAGCACGATCGCAGGGGTCTGTCATGGCTATGCTTACGGCGAGACGATTTTTGGGGCACAGATGACTCCCGTACTAGCCTATTTGCTAGGTTTTACTTGCATTCAGTTAGGTGTCGCAACGCTCATCTTCAAGCTCGGTAAACGATTGCTAGAACGGTCACAGTTTGCTGCTGGTTTACGATCAACTGGATTTGTAATTTGCGGTATTGGCATGACTTTTCTGTTCTCCCAGATGATCAATGCCCTTGTCCCATTGCCAAAAGGTTAAATCAACGCAACTATTGTGCAGTGACCTTCACAGTCAAAGACACGACATCTCCACTCAATACCATTATTGGGTGGAATGTTGATGTTTAATGATTCGTCACAATTCTTGTTTAAGTTGCGGAGATGAAACCATGCGGATTGCCTATGATGTGACTAAGTTAATTGGTTGCACTCCCCTAGTACAACTCAATCGAATTCCTAGAACAGAAGGCTGTATGGCACGCATTGTGGTCAAGTTAGAGGGGATGAACCCAGCGGCTTCTGTCAAGGATCGTATTGGGATCAGCATGGTTGAAGCTGCAGAAGCCGCTGGTCTGATTGAACCGGGTAAAACCGTGTTAGTAGAGCCAACGACAGGAAACACCGGAATTGCTCTAGCGATGGTCGCTGCTGCAAAAGGATATCGACTGATTGTCGCTATGCCAGAAACGATGAGTTTAGAACGGCGGGCAATGTTAAAGGCCTACGGAGCAGAGTTAGAATTGACACCAGGACATCTATTTAGCCAAGGAGCGATCGATCGTGCAATGGAATTGGTTGCAACGATTCCCAATGCATTTATGTTGAACCAATTTAGGAATCCTGCTAATCCTAAAATTCATCGGGAAACAACCGCCGAGGAAATATGGGCAGACACCGATGGACAGATTGATATGGTTGTAGCAGGGGTAGGAACAGGCGGCACAATTACGGGATTAGCTGAAGCACTCAAACAAAGAAAGCCAGAGATTCAAGCGATCGCAGTCGAACCCAAAAACAGTCCGGTGCTATCCGGTGGGCAAGCAGGGATGCATAAAATCCAGGGAATTGGCGCAGGATTTGTGCCTGAGGTGATGCGCTTAGAGTTGATCGATGAAGTAATTCAGGTCAAGGACGAGGATGCAATTTACTATAGCCGCAGATTGGCTCGTGAAGAAGGCTTACTATCAGGCATTTCTGCTGGGGCAAACTTAAGTGCAGCAATTCAGTTGGCAAAACGTCCGGAGAATGCAGGAAAGTTGATCGTCTTTATACAGCCAAGCTTTGGGGAGCGGTACCTGAGTACAGTGCTATTTCAGGAATCCTAGCCCACTTAAATTTTGCTTCTACTTTAGATGATAGAAAGGGATTTAGTTCACATATGGTGTCCAGAAGAACTCGCTTTCAACGGGATTTAGCTTCTAAAAAACTATTGTGGAACGGACTCGCTATTCTTTACACCTTAAGTAGCTATAGTTTAGGAATTGGACTCACTTTATTACCTACCGGACTCTTGAACGTTGTGGGAGTGCTGCTGCTAACCCACAGTTTGACCTTAGCGACTTATCTTGCTCACGAGTTTATGCACGCCAACATTTTTTCGCATCTAAGATGGAATGCAATTGGAGGCAACGTAATGCTGTGGCTAAATGGTAGTTGCTATGTTCAGTTTTCTGAGTTGGTGCGAATGCACATTGCACATCATACAAATCGTATTGATTATTGCCGATTTAACATCGTTGTATTTCTTGATTCGCTTCCATTACCACTCAGATTTACCTTCTTAGCGTTAGAGTGGCTATATATCCCCTCGCTAGCATTCTTCTTGCGAATTCGACTGATGCTTGCTCCTTTCAGACAGATTGAGCGTAGGCACGATCGTACCCGTGTTATGGCAATTTTGTTAGTTCGCGGCTACTTGTTGACTATGCTGGGAGCAATCTCCATAAAAGCTCTATTACTATACTTTGTAGCTTATGTTAGTTGGATTCACATTTTAAGGTTTATGGATGCGTTTCAACATACTTATGAATCGCTTCCTGTTGGAGTTTCCCTACCTAAAGAGTTTCAAGACGTTCCTCTAGAAGAAGCTTCAGCTTATGAGCAAGCGAATACTTTTTCAAATGTCATTTCTCAGCGCTATCCCTGGCTCAATCTAATACTGCTTAATTTTGGTTATCACAATGCTCATCACGCTGACATGAGGTGTCCTTGGTATTCCCTACCACAACTCGATCAACAACTCTACCCAAAGTGTCAGATCCACTACATAACCTTGCCATCGCTAATAGCTAACTATCATCGCTTTCGAGTGTCTCGGATTTTCTCCGGACAAGGAGAGGTGATTACTCACAACGGTAATCACCATTTAGACAAATTTTATGGGGCAACAGAAGTGTCTTTTTTAGTTGTTCCATGAATCTTCCCTAGAGCAGAAAATCGCTCGGCTTGTCGCCGTCCTGGAAACCTTCGTCATGGTGCAACTCAATCAAAAACAACAGCCTAGCCATCCCAAATTTCCTACTTCACCTAAAGTAGATCGCATGGCTTCAGAAGTTTTCCCAACAATTGTCAAGAATCCCTGATAATACCCAAAAAAGTAAGGATTGGGGGAAAATTGGGGGAAAGGTCAAAACTAAGGGCTGAAATCCTTACAGGGTGAGTATCGAATCGAGGATTTTCAATTCTCGTGTCGGCGGTTTCAGTTCGCCTCCTGGCATATCTTTCAGAGATTTGATTATTCACAAAAGTGATCTACTAAAAAGCAGATCACTTTTGTGTTGAAGCTCCAGTAATGTCTTCATTAGGAGGCAAAGGCTTAGGGTTTACAAAGAATTGTTAGTCGAAAAACTGTTGCTCTTCGACTAACAAACTCATGGTAAAAAAGTAGAGGCTAAAGTGTAGGGGCTAAAGTTGCCCATGGACTGGCCTCTCATTTGAAGCCTGCTGCGGTTTCAACACTATTGCTTTTTCAGGCATCAGAAAAAACAAGTTTTACGGAGCAGTTAATACCTCATAACTGCGGATTTCGATTTCCTTGCCGCCATAGCCGATGTTGCAATTACTCGCCACCACTTTGCCGGGATGAACCCCGTTTTGATATCCTGCGCGGCAGATGTATAAACTCCGCCCTGGCTCCTGGCCACCTAGCACTGCACCGCCTGGAACCTGTCCGCCGGATGCTGTGACCCACCGCAGCGATCGTTGTCCGGGATTCGTCAGCACTTCGTAATTGCGGATTTCAATTTCCCGTCCGCCGTAGCTGATGTTGCAATTGCTAGCTACCACCTTACCGGGATGGACACCATTTTGATACCCCGCACGGCAGATGTATAAACTCCGCCCCGGTTCCTGGCCACCTAGCACTGCACCGCCCGGAACCTGACCACCGGATGCTGCGACCCATTGCAACGCAGCCGGTTGGGGTGTTGGGGTGGGATTATTCGCCACTGTGCAACCCGTTTCACCTGGTTGTTTCATAAACACTTGGCGATAGGCATTACAATCCCGTGCCAGCACCATGCCATTGGGCCATTGGTTGTCCCCATCCAACGTGCGAATAAAGCCCAGCATGACATTGGCGGTCTGTAACCGGGCAGGGCTACCCAGATCACTCATCAAGCGGTTAATTTCGCCTTGCCCCAGCATGATTAACTTACTCATCGTCATGGTGTTGTAAGCGGCGGCCATGACTTGGGGATTAAAGGATTCGCTGGGATTGCTATAACCCGGATCGCTAATTTTTAGGTACTTGGAGTTAAACGCTTTCAGGTTTGTGTTTTCCCCGGCACCACTGCCCAGCACTTGGTCAAAGTATTTGTCCGGACTGGTGAGGTATTGCTTGAGTTCCTGTTTCGTCATGCCGATCGCCGCTTTCAGCATGGTGTTCAGCAAATCTTCCTTGAGTTGCCGAATCGGTTGTAATAGGAAGTCCGGTGTGATTGCAGCCACGATGTCACTAATGGCTCCCGCAGTCAGTCCGACAAAATCCGGGGCACCGGACATGGACAGCAAATGATCCGTCACGTACCGTTGCAAGACATCCTCTGCCCGTTGGGTATCCGCCGATCGGGCTGGATTAAAAAATAACGCTTTGGCTACTTCATGACTCACTCCTGGCCAAGCCCGCAGCCCGCTGTCAATGTCATCCCGCCAAGCTTCTTTATACGTCGTCGGAATCGCATTCGCGGTCATGTAAGCCGCTTTCTGCGCTAGAAGAATCGTCTTGGAACAGGTGAAGTCTGTCAATCTGCAATTGTCAATCCGGCGATCGTAGTCGGCCTTGGTGGCGTAGTAACCATCGATTTCCCGTTGCAATTTAGCCCGCATTGTGGAATAAATGCGAGGCACTGAAAATTCCGTGCCACCACCACCATTGCGTAACAGTTGACCATCAAGCGCCGTCCCCGGACGGGCATCGATCATATTGCTGTAAATAAAATCGGAAACGCCATCGATACTGGCATTAAAGAAATTAGCATCCAGTGCTCTAGAATCCAGGCGTTTATCGGTATACCCTTCTACAACAATGTGTTTAATGGCGTTGGCTGGGCCTTTAGGCGGCGTGATAGCAAAGGAACCGCCGGAAAAGTTATTGACAAAGGTGTGGCCGTACATGTCCCCCGCCGCATGGGTGAGGTAGCCCACGGTAAAGGCACGAATGGCCGGAGTATTGGCCGTATTAGCGCGATCCCAGAGGTACTGGAGCCAAGTATTCGAGCCGCCGGAAATCCCTGTTTCTTGATCTGAGGGGTGAATCACCTGCTGCCCGGTCAGGATATCGGGGTAGGCGTCGGGGCCAAGGATGCCTGCGCGGTATTGGGCAGCATTGCTACGCAGGGCGGCGAGGATGGTCGGATCTACGGCATAGGTACCGATCGTGCCTGTAATTTCGCCCTTTTCGTAGTCCACGCGGGGAATTGTGACCTTGCCATCATCGAGGGCATCGTTGAGAGCTTGTTGGCCGAGATAGACGTGGGTAGTAGGTTTCCAAGCCAGCGCTTGGGAGGGCTGCCAAAACAGCGCCAACCCGATCGCCACTAGGCTAGCCACCCAAAGTTGGAACGGTAATTGGAATGCAGATTGCAGAATGTTGCGAATTTTCCGCAGAAGTTGATTCCAGAATGTATAGAGCGATCGCACCATGATTAATCCTTGATTGATCGTCAAAGTTTGCCTAACGGTAACGCAGCGATCGGAGGCTCTCAAGGGATGTCATATAAATTTAATTTCTGGGCGATCTTCATTCGTAGTTATGTTAAGAGAATTGTTATCATTATCGTTTTAGCTGGAATTCGTTTTGTATCAACTTCGTCTCAACTTCGTATCAACTGAACCGTTGGATCGGACTGCCTAAGGAATTGGAGAGAAAAAGGCTGCGATCGGCCTTCTCAGGTACCAACACCTGCAATGCGCCTGGAACAACCTCAAAGCGTAACGGCGTACGTCCGATAAAATCACCATCGACTTGAACGGGTAAATGCTTTTTGCCCTGAATTTCAATGCGAGTGGCGTGATAATATTCCACCTTGGGATCCCGATTATAGTTACGGGTAAAGATGGAAAATAGCCGCAGGGGTGCAACCATCATGCTGCGACCTTTGATGACACACACGTCTAGCAATCCATCATCCACAACCGCATGGGCTGTCATTTTGACCACACCCCCGTATAACTGACTGTTGCCGATCACAATCATCAAAATACGTCCGCGAATCCGCCTGCCATCGATTCTTAATAACGTCCGTACCCCTCGGAATTGGAACCCTGTATGCAGTGCCTGCTTGATATAGGCGATCGCGCCCAAGCGTTTTTTCTCGTGGGGTTTAATCGTTTCCGTCACCGCCGCATCAAAGCCCACCCCCGCCATCAGCAGGAAGTAGCGATCGCCCGCCCGCCCCACATCGATCGTCCGCACTCTTGCCGTGGCTAGTCCCTGGGCTGCCCCCAGGACATCCATGGGCAAACCCATTTCCCTCGCCCAGATATTCACCGTTCCGATCGGTAAGACTCCCAGCGCAGTCTGTGTATTCACTAGTCCATTCATCACTTCATTCACCGTACCATCGCCCCCCGCTGCGATCGCGATGTTGTAGCCCTTTTCAGCGGCTTGCTGGGCGATTTGGGTGGCGTGTCCGGCAAATTGCGTCGGTGCTAAATTCACCTGCCAACCGGAGCGGTTCCATCGATCGATCGCCGCTGGCAGATGCTTTTGCAGAAATTGGGCTTGGCCCGCGTGGGGATTGAAAATGCAAAGCACCTTTGGGTTTGTGATGGAATTTGCACAGTAATTGGAGGATGTCATGGTTCGGAGTGATTTGTAAGTTCTAGGACTGGCGCTCTTCGATCGTACCTTCTGCGTCCAGAACGATCGACTGTAATTGCGCGATCGTGGTTGGGTTAGCATTCTCCCACAGTCCCCGCTGGTGGGCTTCTAACAAGCGTTCTGACATGTCTCGCAAAGCCCAGGGGTTGTGTTGCTGCACAAAAGTTTGCACTGTGGGATCGAGAACGTAGGCTTGGGCAACGCCTTGATACATGTGGTCTTCCACACAGTGGGCCGTGGCATCGTAGGCGAATAAGTAATCTACCGTCGCCGCCATTTCAAAGGCACCCTTATAGCCGTGGCGCATTGCTCCAGCAATCCATTTGGGATTCACGACCCGCGATCGGTAGACCTTGGCAATTTCCTCCTGGAGGGTGCGAATGCGCGGTCGCTCCGGCAGGGTATGATCCCCGAAATAGGTTTGGGGTTGGCGACCTTGGACGGTGCGCACAGCAGCGGTGAGTCCGCCTTGGAATTGGTAGTAATCATCGGAATCCAGCAAATCATGCTCGCGATTATCTTGGTTGTGCAGAACAATTTCTAATTGTTGTAAGCGTTGCGCGAAGGCTTCCGGCGCAGAATGCCCGATCGCGGCTCCGGTATAGGCGTAGCTGCTCCAGTTGATATAGGCTTGGGCCAGATCGGCATCGGTCGTCCAGTTCTGCGCTTCGATCAATCCCTGTAAACCCGCACCGTAGGCCCCCGGTTTTGAGCCAAAAATGCGATACCGCGATCGCTCGATTGCTTGGTCTTCCGTTAAGCCCTGGGCTTGCCACGCGATCGACTCCTGCCGACAGCGAGCCGCCAGGGGGTTATCCTCTTCCGGTTCATCCAATGCAGCAACTTTGGCCACCGCTTGGTCAAATAAATCGATTAGGTTAGGAAATGCATCCCGGAAGAATCCAGAAATTCTCAAGGTCACATCGACGCGAGGTCGATCGAGAATGCTGAGGGGAATGATTTCAAAATCAACCACGCGACGCGAAGAGCCATCCCAAATCGGCTGTACCCCCAGCAACGCCAACGCCTCCGCCAAGTCATCTCCCCCCGTGCGCATGGTGGACGTGCCCCAAATCGACAATCCCAGGGTTTTCGGATAATCCCCATGTTCCTGGGTATAGCGTTCGACCAGCGCTTCCGCTGCACGACGACCCACATCCCAGGCACTTTCCGTAGGAATGGCGCGGATATCCACCGAATAGAAATTACGCCCCGTCGGCAGCACCTCTGGGCGGCCTCGGGTGGGTGCGCCGGAGGGAGCCGCTGGAACGTACCCACCGGATAACCCATGGAGTAACTGCGTTAGTTCCTGAGACGTTGCCTGCAAGTTAGGCAATAACGTATTGGCAATCCAGTACAGTTCCTGCTGAAGGGGGGAAATTATGGACTCTGAAAGTCCCCCTTTTATTGGCGTGGCCTCTCCGTAGGCGTTAGGGGGATTTAGGGGGATCAACCCCTCCACGATCGCCGCTATCGATTCAGAGAATGATCTGTCTAACAATCGATCGATCAATCGGATTGCTTCCGCCTCGATCGCTGCAATCCCATCCCCAACTGTACGCCAGGAAACTTTCCCTTCCCGATTGTCTGCAAATTGATTCGGTAAATTCTGAACACAGGGTTCCGCCGGATCTGCCGTCAAGGGATCGAACTCCAAGTTCCAGGCTTCGGCGATCGCGCGGGTCAATCCCAGGCGACCCGGTTGGGGATGGCGGGCGATCGCGATGATCAGATCCCGCAGTTGTGTTCCCTGGGGACATTGCCCAAAGATGTGTAAACCGTCTCGAATTTGTGCTTCCTTCAATTCACACAGATTACGATCGAGGTGGTTTAAAATTCCATCTTCAAAGTTATTCTCAGCAGTGTTGAAATTTGCTTGTAATTGCCAATCCCGATCGAGATGTTCTTGGGCAATCAATTCGGTGATTTTTTCACGAATTAACCCCATCCGGCTAGGGTTGAGATTCATTGCTTCATAGTATTCATCCACCAAATTTTCTAACTGTTGTAGATTGCCGTACAGTTCCGCGCGGGTCATTGGGGGGGTGAGGTGATCAATAATCACCGCCTGGGCACGGCGCTTGGCTTGGGATCCTTCACCGGGATCATTAACGATAAAGGGATAGAAATGGGGCATGGTTCCCAAAGCAACTTCGGGATAACAGACCTCCGAGAGGGCCACACTTTTACCCGGCAACCATTCCAAATTGCCATGCTTACCCACATGCACGATCGCGTGACTACCAAACTGAGATCGCAGCCAACTGTAAAATGCTAAATAGTCCAGCGTGGGTTCCAAATCGGGAGCATGGTAGTTCAATGCAGGATCGCGATCGTAGCCCCGAGAGGGTTGAATTCCTACGAAGACGTTACCGAGGTCAATACCCGCGATCGGAAAAGCCTGTGATCGTTCATGGTTTTCCCCGGATTCATAGCGATTCCAGCGTTGTTGAATTTGTTGCTGAATAACTTGCGGAAGGACTGAAAATTCCCGATCGAAGTGATCTCGATCTAAAAATAAAGTATGGGACGTGTTCGTTTGGCTTTCTGGATCGTTCGTAATACCTTGGGTTAATCGCTGAATTAATTCGTCACTGGTTTGTGGTGCATTCTCGATCGTATATCCTGCTTGTTTCAAGACCTTCAAAATTTCCACACAACTGGCAGGCGTATCTAAGCCGACGCCATTGGCTAACCGACCATTGCGGGTGGGATAGTTGGCAAGCACCAAGGCAATTTTACGATCGGCGATCGGCGTTTGCCGGAGTCGCACCCAATTCGCGGCCAAATCCGCCACAAACTTTACCCGATCGGCAATCGGCTCATAGCCCACCACTTCTGTTTGTAACTGCGGGTGTTGGGTTTGCACAGACTTAAAGGAAATGGCCCGAGTGATAATCCGTCCGTCCACCTCCGGCAGCGCCACATTCATCGCCACATCCCGAGGCGACAATCCCCGTACCTGCGATCGCCATTGTTCCGCCGTTCCGCCACTGAAAATGACCTGGAAAATTGGGACATCCAATTGTTGCCAAACGGTATCAAGTAGATCGGGATCGGTGTCCCGCTGCGCTTGCCCAAGGCCGAGGGGAGAAATGAGGGAAAAACTGGTGGTGTTGAGCAAAACCTGAATCGCGGGGCCGTCCTTGGGCTGGAATTCCGTCAGTACATCGTCGATGACCTCTGGATCACGCAACGACGACACAAACAGCGGCACAGGCGTTAACTGCCGATCGCGCAGTGCTTCACACAAAGCCGCGATCGGAGCCGTATTCCCCGTAAGGTAATGGGCACGGTAGAACAAAATGCCGACCTTGGGCCAGGAGAGCGGTGTTGATTCCGTGGGATAGCAACCCACCTTGGGAACGGGCTGGGGCGGCTGCACAGAGTAGCGGTGACCCAGACAATGGTTCGCTAGATCCAACAGTGCATTCTGGACATTCTCCAGTCCCCCTTCCGTCCAATAGCGCCAACAGCGATTCACCACTTGCAACGGCAGCGTCGATCGGCTCATGAGGGCGGGATCGGGCTTATCATCTCCGGGTAATACAATTAAACTGGCTCCCGTGCGCTGGCTCAGTTCCTGTACAACTTCTAGGCCATAGCCCCAGTAGGCCATCCCCCCCAGCAACCGGATCACAATGATTTGCGCCTGTTCCAACACTGTTTCGGCGTAGTGGTCGATCGTGAAGGGTTGCTGGAGATGGAGTAAATTTACTGTTCGGATGGCTGGGAAATCGCAGGGCAACTGTGGGCAAACCTGAGCTAGGGCCTGGATCTCCGTATCCGCCGCTGTCAGGAAGACGATCGGAGCCGGTTGCTGCTCAATCACAATCACGCCTTCCTGCTCCGGATTCCAGCCCCCTGGAGTCGTTGCAATACGATGCATAACCTTCGCCTCACCCAACGAGAAACCTGTTCTACCCTAGCGTGGGAGTTGCCCCGATCGACGAGGCTGGCCCCCCAGGTTTAAGTCTGTTTCGAGATCAACGAGATCCATTTCTAGATTCAATCTCATCCAGACTCCCAGGTTTAGCGTGAATGTCTTCCTTGTCTGGATCTTCTTTTCCTAAGTCTTTTTGCCTAGAGTGCATCCCCACCCAGGTTGACAAATTTGCCCTCAGCTCCAACCCAAACTAGGAGAAGGGGAGTCAGATTCAAAGTCCCTCTTCCACGCTGGGAGAGGGATTTAGGGTAAGGGTTGCAAAAGTGGGATGCGCCCTTTTGCCTGGATCTTCTTTGCCTAGCGTTGACTGCAGGTTTGAGCAAAAAGATTGGTATTTTGCTTTACAATATGTGACGATTAAGAAGCGAACATTTCTTTCTGCAATCTATTAAAAGATTCTAGGGGAGCCATCATTTTGCTGCGATTCTGGTTAGGCTAGTAATCAGAAAACTGCTAATACAAAGAAGCAAAACCTGCGTATAGAGCAGGTTTATTACTTCTGACCCACTCTATCCCCCCAATGGGTGTTTATGCTCTCTATTCAAAATTCTATGAATTTACGTTTGGTTCGTTGCTTGTTAGGCTCCTAATCGGTAGATAAATTCTTTCTATTTAGGATGGTTCCTAGGAGATTTCTAGGATTTGGCAGATAGCCCATTCTTCGATCGTGAGTCGTTTGATCCATGGTGGGTGGATGCCCTGCGCTCCCTCTCCTTTCGTTGTTACAGGCGCGTATGTCATCGAATTCCTTCGAGGAAGAATTACGACAACAGATTGAGCAGGAGCGGCTGATCAATCACGTCATCACGCTAATTCAGCAGAGCTTAGAACTCCCGGTGATCCTAGAAACCGCCGTACAGGAAGTGCGAAAACTCCTGAATGCCGATCGGTTAATTCTTTACCAGTTCAATATTTCAGCGCCTGCCTGCCCGGTGAATTTCGATCAACTCATCACGGCAGTGCCAATCACGGTGCCCCAGTTAGACGGCATTACCTATGAATCCCGTGCCCACGATCGCATTGCTTCGGTTTTGCATCGTATTGAAGACGGGTGGCAATTACCTGCGACAGAACTCCGTCACCAGTTTCAGGCGGGCCAGTCCTTCAGTATTACCGACACCTCCAATTCAGACCACAATTCGGTTTATTTTTTACCTTCGGATAGCGATTGTATACGAGCAGAACTCGTGACGCCGATTTTGGTGCAAGGGAATCTGTGGGGATTGTTGATTGCCCATCAGTGTGAGGAGCCTCGGCAATGGCGAGAGCAGGACTGTACCTGTTTGGAACGGTTGGCGGATAACTTGGCGATCGCCATTCACCAAGCTAATCTCTACGCCGAATTGCAACGACAGAAAAACACCCTAGAGCAACAGGTCATTGAACGGACGCAAAATCTACGGGATGCCCTGTACGCTGCCCAAGCCGCTGACCAGGCAAAAAGTGAATTTTTGGCGACAATGAGCCACGAGTTGCGGACGCCACTCACCTGTGTGATTGGTATGGCGGCGACGCTGTTGCGACAAACGCCGGAAAACCCCTTGCCCTCTGATAAGCAGCAAGCTTACTTACAAATTATTCGCGATCGAGGGGAGCACCTGCTGTCGTTGATCAATGACATGCTGGAGCTGTCCCGGTTAGAAACGGGTAGAACCATTTTGGATGTCCGGGAATTTTCCCTGATTGATCTAGCCAGCCAAACCCTCCACCAACTTCAAGACCAAGCTCAGAAAAAACAAATCACGTTGTTCTTGAAATGTGCAAATGGGGCCAATGGCGATAAGATGCCGCGATTTTTGGCCGATCCTCGACGGGTTCAGCAAATTTTGCTCAATCTCCTCAGCAATGCAATCAAATTTACACCCGTTGGCGGAACGGTGACATTGCGGGTATGGCAAGTTGCGGATGCAGCAACCCTTCAAGTCGAAGATACGGGCATCGGTATCCCAGAAAACCAGCGATCGCTCCTGTTCCAAAAGTTCCAACAACTGGATCCCTCCCATCGTCGTAATTATGAAGGCACGGGCCTAGGGTTGGCATTGACAAAGCGGCTTGTAGAATTACACAACGGGAGCATTTCCGTGACTTCCAAGGTGGGTGAAGGTTCCATCTTTACCGTCCAACTGCCTAGCCAAGTTCGATCGGCCCTAGACCCTGTCCGATCGCAGGACCAACCGTTGCCCCTCCTCCATCAGCGCATCTTACTGATTGAATCCGATGAGGAAATGGCCCATGGAGTGTGCGATCTGTTAAATCCGGCGGAATATCAAGTGGTATGGATGACTGAAACGGATCTGGCGATGCAAAATTTCCAGATTCTGCAACCCCATGGTGTAATTGTTTCTGGATCCATGTTGGTGGAATTTGGGACTTGGTTAGCTCAGCAGGCTGCGCCGATACCACCTTTGTTGGTCATCTTGTCGGGGGATGGCGATCGTCAGAGGGCTGATTTATCCTTGATGGGACTCTCTCCAGAGGTGCTAGTGCAGCCGCTTTCCCAGCCAGATGCTTTTATCGATCGAGTCGCTTCCCTGATTGCTAGGGAATAATATGGGGTATGAGACAATCTTTTCAAATTCAACTGCCATCCCAAAAATCGACACCTCACAGTTTGGCACAGGTTGCTGTTCTGGGCGAGATGGCGCAGTTGCGGGATGCCTTGCAAACGGTGGGTCTCAGCCTAGTGCCCCACCCGGTGTTAGTGGTGATTGGCGGAGCATCCTATTTTGAACCGGAGCAAAATTGCCAAATTCAACAACTGTTCACAGAGGCGATCGCACCGATCGCAGAACGGTATCAGACCTGTGTGGTGGATGGTGGGACGGATTCTGGGGTGATGCGGTTGATGGGCAATGCCCGATCGCACATCCAGGCAACGTTTCCCCTGATTGGCGTAGCACCCCTATCGTTGGTGGAATTCCCAGACACGCCCAATGAGCATCCAGAATCTTCGCCGTTGGAACCGAATCATACCCATTTTTTACTGACGCCGGGAGATTCCTGGGGTGATGAGTCCCATTGGTTAGCTAAAGTCGCCAGCGAATTATCAGGCACCACACCTTCGGTGGCCATTTTGCTGAACGGTGGAAATGTGACTTGGCAGGATGCCCTGGAAAATCTGCGGGCGGGGCAAACGGTAATTGTCATTGATGGCACGGGGCGGGCAGCAGATGAAATTGCGGCGGGTCTGCGGGGAGAAGTCACTAACAGCCGGGTAGCTGATTTAATTGCAACGGGACGCATTGAAGCTATTCCGTTACAGGATGCAGTGCAACAATTAACGACTCGGTTAGACAATGCCTTTCGCTCTCTGTCGCATTCTAATTGAAATGGGAGATCCCTGATGGTGTGCTGAAATCTGGCCAGCCCTTTGACCCAGCAATGTCCATGCCAACTCCTTGACAACTCAACACAGTATCTGAGAAAGAGCCGTTGACTGATGCCGTTTATCTACGATCGTACGATTCACTTTAAAGATACTGATGCGGCTGGAGTTGTCTACTTTGCCAATGGCCTCAACCTTTGTCACGAAGCCTACGAAGCCTCTCTCCAAGCCAGTGGCTTTGATCTGCGTTCCTTTTTTTCGGGGGGACAACCTGTCGCATTTCCGATCGTGCACGCCAGCATTGATTTCCGTCGTCCCATGTACTGTGGCGATCGCATTCAAGTTCATCTTCAACCCCGATCAACCCGCGAAAGTGAATACGAAATCCAGTACCAGATTTTCATTGGTGAAGAGGTCGAAGATAGTGCTCCGATGACTTCACAAATGCTCTCTTCCCCGTCTGCCAAGCTTGCCGCGATCGCCGTTACTCGCCATGTTTGCATTGATACCCTACAACGGCAACGGCAACCCTATCCACCGGACATAGCCATTTGGTTAGAATCCTGGAGTCAATAATCCCTGCCGGGTACTATTCCACCTTAAACATTTCCACAGAGTCCTTCAAATCCTGGGCCACTGTTACCGTTTTTTGTAAGGCCACGGCAACCTGTTCCGAGGAGGCCGCCGTCGTTTCTGTTAATTTAGCAGTGGTTTGCATTAACGCTTCGACCGATCGAGAGGTTTCCACCTGCGACACAGTTGTTTGGGAGATTGACTCTACCCATTGGCTAATTTGTTGAGACACTTGCACTAGACTAGCCATCCCTTGCTTAGCGTTGCGCACACTATGGCTTCCTGCCGCAACCTGTTGACTGCCTTGGTTCATCGCCTCAACCACTGCTTTAGTTTCCAAGCGAATGGTTTCCGTAATTTGTTCAATTTCCCTGGTTGCCTCCGCTGATCGAGCGGCCAATCCTGCCACTTCCGAGGCAATAATGGCAAAACCGCGTCCCTGGACTCCGGCGCGGCTGGCTTCCAAGCCCGCATTGACAGCCAATAAATCTGTTTGCACTGCAAATTCCTTAATCAGGGCAACAATGCGGGAAATTTGTTGGGAGGAAATGCCAAGCTGTTGTACCTTTTGGGCGGTATCTTCGATCGTGTTACGTAATTGCTCAATTTTTTCTACGGTTACTGCCATGGATTGCTCGTGGGTCATAGCCGTTTGCGCAGCATTCTGGGCCACGATCGTAGACTGGTTGGCATTTTCTGCAATCATTTCGATCGTTGTCGTCATGTATTGAATTAAGCCCAACAGATGTTGAATGTCTGCAACTTGTTGTCGAGATTCCAGGGCGAGGTGCTTCATAGCTGATTCGTTATCGCTCAGCAAATCGTTCACTGTCAAGGTAGATGTTTTGACCTTCACCACAAGATCCCGCAGACTTTCTACGATGACGTTGAAGAAATCGCCGATCGTACCTAAGTCTCCCGCCATCACCTCTGCCCGTACCGTTAAGTCTCCCTGAGCGACTCCTTCTACATCGCTTAATAAATGAACAATTTGCTGTTGAAGTTGATCTTTTAGCGTTTCTGCAGACAATCGGGATTGTTGTTGATTTTGCAATAATTGAGCTTGATCTAATGCATAGCCAATCTGATTCGCAAATTGTACAAACGTATTGATTTCGGAATTTTGCCAATAGCGAGGCCGTTGGCATTGGTGAGCACATAGTAAGCCAATTAGCTGATCGTTGTGGCGAATGGGTGCAACTAAATTAGCTTTTACTTGTAAACGATCTAAATAGGTGCGGTGGCGATCGGTCAGATCTGCTTGATTCAGATCGTTCATAAACCAGAACGATCGAACCTCCGGCTCTTCTGTCTTGCTCAGTCCCAACAGGTCATCGATTTCTAATCCTAACCCCTGGGGCACGCCTGATACCACGGATTCTGCAATGGCTTTACCGCGAAATCCAGCAGCGGTGAAACTATAAATCAGTACCCGATCGACTTTCAGCAGTTGGCGAATTTCTTCGACTGCGGTTTGGGTGATGTTTTCAAAGCTTAAGGAACTGCGCATCTTGGCGATCGCGTCATTTAAGGCCGTCGCCTCACGGGCTTGCTGCTCTTGGCGGCTGGCCTCCTCCGATAGCGCCATTTCCGAAGCCGCAATTTTGTCGGCCATGCGGTTAAATTGTACAGTTAGTTGGCCAATTTCATCGCTGGATAGCACCTCAGCCCGTACCGTGCGATCGCCCTGGGCAAAGGATTGGGCCGTCTGTTCTAACTGCCGAATGGCCTTCACCACCGTGCGCCGAAACAACAGCGAAAATCCCAAAATGAACAGGAAAGACAAGCCAAGAACTGCCCCTTCCTGGAGTAAACTTCGTTGCAATAGTTGGTTGATACTATCTTCGGGAGTGCCCCGCACAATCAGGGCTGGGGCGTCTGGGGTATAACTCGGTTCGCTGCCGTTGGGCGTTTCCACGATTCGCGTGGGTAGGGCTTTAGCAGCGACGGTATAGATTTTACCATTAATTTCCATTCGGCCAGTGACAGCTTTGCCCTTATGCTGTACCGCTTGGGTGAGCAAATCAAAGCCTGCGGAGGGAATGCTGGGATTGCGTTGGAGGCCATCAAAGGTGGTCCCAATGCGAAACTGCTGGGGGGCCACTTGGGCGTAAACGCCACTATAACCCCCACCAAAGGCGTTAACGGTTGCGTCTACGATCGCGGATTTTTGGTTAACGATATCTCCGAATACCAATGCTCCGATCGGGGTATTGGTTGCCGGATCTCTAACGGGTGTTACCACGTAGCGAATTAATGCTTGGGGCAGTTCCCGATCGTACCCTTCCGGCATTGGGGGCGATTCGCGGTTAATTTCCTGCTGGGTGACGATCGCACTGGCTTTAATCTGCTGATTGATTTTGAGTGCTTCGCTGACTAACTGGTTTGGGTCAAAGGTATCACCCGTCCGATTGCTATTAGCGTTGGTAATGATTTTTAAATCCTTACCGACTAACGTTGCGTATTCAATTTTGCGAGCACGCACTTCGTTTTGTAGGACGGTTTTGATATAGCTTTGTACCCCTGCACCGATAGAGGCTCCCTGAGCTTGCGTTTTCGCTGCATTAATCAGCGAGACGTTATCCGCTTGACCTCGCGACCCGAAGCCCATCTGGTTAATCTTGATGTTGTAGTTAGTCTCCGTCACCGCCAGTTCTGAGGTGGCTTGGGACAGTAACTGGGTGCGCAAACTATTGGTTAGCACGATCGTCGAGCCAATGCCTAACCCCACAATGGGAATAAGCTCACAGGTGATAATAGCGAGGATTTGCTTTTGGCTAATGGGGCGATCGCTAAACCATTGAAACAGTCTTTCCCAGAGGGACGGACTCGGTTCGCGCGGTGGCAATGGCAAATCAGACGGCGAGGCAATCGTAGACTTGGGAGGAGGGGGAAGAGTGTTGGTCATACAGCAGCAGCTTCGGCAGATGTCTGAACGAGAATTTTCAGGGTTTTTAAGAGATCTTGTTCGTTATAGGGTTTCGTAAAATAGGCAGCAGCGCCCAAACCTGTTGCCATCCGTCGGTGTTTATCCCCACTGCGGGAGGTCAGCATGGCCACCGGCAGCGATCGGAGGGTATCATCGGCTTTCAACCGGGTCAGCAGCCCAAAACCATCGAGGCGTGGCATTTCCACGTCACAGACCACCGCCGATACCGTCAGTCCTGCTCGCAGTTTATCCCAGGCGTCCTGACCATCCTTGGCCTGTTCGACCCGGTAGCCCGCCCGTTCTAGGGTCAGTGCCAGGAATCGCCGTACGTTAATCGAGTCATCCACCACCAGCAGGGTAGGACGTTGGTTGGGGGTCGGTGTCAGGCCAATCTTGCTGATGGACAGAATCGGGAAGTTGGGCACCCGTTCATAGGTCGCAATCCATTGCAGTAATTCATTCATGTTGACCATGGGGACAATGCGGCCATCCCCTAAAATGGTGCAGTTGCTAAAGCCTGCGGGTAACTTGAGGGGGCCTTCAATGCGCCGACTGGCGACTTCCTGTTCTCCCCAACAGCGTTGAATATAAATTCCCACCCGTTCCGACCCCCGCCGGGTGATGAGGATCGCATCAGCATTGATGGTGGGGGCGGCCTCCAGGGTTTGGGGCTGGCGAGCACAGTTGAAGGGGAGCCATTGTCCCAGGCGAATCACCGGGATCGGGTCGCCATGGTGCAGCAGGAGTTCTCGGCCTCCCCCGGTTTGCAGTTGGTCGGGTTGCAATAGGCAAATCTCTTCCACTGCATCGTTGGGAACGGCGAGTAACATTCCCTGGGTTTCGATTAATAAAATTCGCGCGATCGACAATGTGTGGGGAACGGACAGGATAAAAGTCGTGCCTTCTCCGGCTTGGGTATTGACGGTGATTTCGCCGCGAATTTGCTTGAGGTGTTCCCGCACGACATCCATGCCAACGCCGCGTCCGGAAATGGCTGTTACAGAGTCACTGGTGCTGAAACCGGGTTCAAAAATCAGAGAGAGCAAATCCTCTTCGCTGGCTGTGGCTAACAAGCTGGCATCGAGGCCCATGGCTTCCGCCCGTCGGCGAATTTTGTGCAGGGGAATGCCGCCGCCATCGTCCCGGATGGTGAGTAGGGTGCGGTTGCCTCGGGTGCTGGCGGTAATTTCAATTAAGCCTTCTTCGGTTTTGCCTTGGTTAACCCGCACATTGGGATCTTCAATGCCGTGGTCAAAGGCATTGCGCAGAAGATGCATTAATGGATCTTGCAACGCTTCTAAAATGTTGCGATCGATCAATAAATTGGCACCAATCACATTGAACCGGACTTTCTTCTTGTACTGAAGGGCCAATTCCCGCAGGGCGCGAGGGAAGCGATCGGTGACATCAGACAAAGGCCGCATCCGTAGTTGGGAGAGGCGGCCTTGTAGATTTTTGGCGGTTTTGTTGAGATCGCGGGTGGTTTGTTCCGCGTCATCCAAGCCCAAATCAAGGTCAGTGGCCACTTCCTGCAATTGGACGATCGTCTCCATCAATTGTTGAGACAGGGAATGCAGATCGCCATAGCGATCCATTTCCAAGGAATCAAAGGCAGCGGGAGCTGGATTCGATTCCTGGGCTGGGGAGGCGTCGTCTGGGGACGGACCTTCCAAGCTAGGGGCATTCGCTGGGAAATTCGCTGGAATAAAACTGCCCAGTCGAGGATAGGTAGCACCTTGCGCAGGGGACTGCCGCGCCACTGAGTTACGATCGTAGAGCGATCGCACATCGCTATTGGCCTGATCCAATTGTTTAATCCGATCCCGTAGTAACTTACTGAGACTGCGGAGGCGTTTTAAATACAGTTCTAGCCCATTGCGTTCGATCGCCAATTCCCCAAACAAATCATTGAGCTGGTTGAGTTGGCGCACGGGTACCCGCACCGTAGCATCTTCGTCAATGGCGTCTGCTTTGGCAGCCACCTTTGTATCTGGCTGGACGGGGCGATCGGGTTGGACTGACCAAGTGGTGGGGGTAAGGGTGCGGTTTGCCTCCGCAGGTGGGTAAGGGGTGTCGGACTGGGAGCCATTGCGATGCATCTCGTGGGAGGTTGCGATCGAGTCCTGGATGTAGAGATCCTGGGGTAATAGTTCGGTTTGAGCAGCGGCGATCGCAGCATCCCAAGTCGAGGAAAAATCCCCTTCGGCCTCATCAGCGGCAAAGACCTCTGCCCAGGATTCTGAAGCTGGGGCGATCGGGATCTCTGGTAACCCCTCAACGGTCAAGGTGGTAGGAAGATGGGTTCGTTGGCCGCTTAACACGAGGGTCTGGCTGTGCCGCCAAGCGTCTAAGGCCGTTTGGGCAACTAAGGGTACTTGTTCGGCATTGGCAAGGCTGGCTAGTTGACCGACATGGGTACAGAGTTGCGTGAACTCAGAGAGCTGCAACATCTCGCTCAGGCCACCTAGCTCCTGGGCGAGGATGTTGACTTCTTCCCGGAGGCAGGGCTGTTCGGGATCGGAGAGCACCGCTTCTAGCCGTTGCAGACACCCTTCGACTTCGGTTTCAAACAGCAGCGTGATGATTTCCTGGCCCTCCTCTGGATTGAGGACGGATTCTGCGTCTTCACTTTCGGGATCGCCTAGACGATCGTGGAGAGCATCAAACTCAGGAATCACCTGGGTTTGCATCCAATGGAGATCCATATCCGGTGCATGGGGCATTTGCGATCGACTGCGTTCAATGACTTGACGCAGGTAATCGATCGCGTGTAGAAATTGATTTTCTAAACTGCCATCAATGTCTAGGGTTGCCCGTTGAATTTTGAGAACCTTAAAGCCATCTTCCAAACGATGGGCCAACTGACTCAAAACTTCAAAGCCCATCATCCCGGCCCCCCCTTTGATGGAGTGGGCGGCTCGGAGCGCTGCATTCAATTTGGCTTGGTCAACTTGGCCATCCGCAATCCCGAGAATCGCAGCATCTAGCGCATCCAGATAGGCTTGGGCTTCGTCGAGAAACTGTCGCTTAATTTCGAGTTCCTTATCCATGGGAGGCTCTGCGATCACTAGAGAAAAGAGGGTATCGATTCAAGGACTAATAGAAATTAATCCGTTAAATGAATTTTTTCAACAATGTTTACGATGATTGTCAGTGAACAAAATGTTAAACGCAAGCTATTAACGCTAATCTTAGTCAATCATCATCAATCCATCATGAAAGATTCATTGTCGAGAACAAACTGTTAATGCTCCTTAAAACACTCATTCAGACTCATTCATGCCCATTAATCCACCACGAACGTCCCCACAGATGCCTGGAGTTCTTGGGCAATATTTAAGGTTTGTCGCAAAGTTGCCGAAACGTCTCGGGATGAATCGGAGGTGCGGCTCGAGAATTGGGCAATTTCCCGCATGCGATCGGAAATCGCGTTAGAGGTTGCCACCTGGGACACCGTAGCTTCGGAAATGGCTTGTACCAGTTCGTCTACCTGCCGTGCCACTTCTACCACCTGCCCTAGGGTATCCTTGGCATCATTGACCAAACGGGTACTCTTCACCACTTGGCTGGTGCCCTGTTCCATCGCGTTCACCACCTCCGCCGTTTCCTGCTGAATGGTTAAGACGATCGTTTCAATTTCGCGGGTGGCGGCGGCGGCTCGGGTCGCCAGTTCAGCCACTTCTTCGGCCACCACCGCAAAGCCTTGGCCATCTTCTCCTGCACGGGCGGCTTCGATCCCCGCGTTAATGGCCAGTAAGTTGGTTTGCATGGCAATTTGGTTAATTAACGAAATCACCTTGGAAATTTCCTGGGAAGATTCGCCTAACCGTTTGACCTTTTTCGCCGTATCGCCGATCGTAGTGCGTAGGGTCAGAATGTTATTCACCGTCGATTCCATGGCGGCCCCGCCCGTTTGGGCATTTTCTGCCGCTGACCGGGTGATGGCTGCTGCTTGCTGGGCGTTGTCGGCCACTGCACGGATGGACTGGGCCATGGTCGCTAGGGATCCCAGGGTGCGATCGGTTTCTTCGGCCTGCCGTCCAGATTCTTCCGCCAGTTGGACAATCGCCATTTCGTTGGCCGCAAGGGATTGGTTCACCTGGGTGGCGGAATCCTTGACCTGCAAGACGATCGTTCTCAAACTTTCAATAATCGAGTTAAAGAAGTCAGCGACCGTTCCAATATCGCCTGCATTCACGTCGGCCCGCACCGTCAGATTCCCCATGGCGGCCCCTTCCACGTTCGATAGCAGTTCCAATAACTGCATCTGGAGATTGTCCTTCTGTTGGCGTCGTTCTTCGGAGAGGGTTTCCGCTGTTTGTCGGGCCTGCTCGGTTTGTTCTAGCAAGAGGGCTTGGTCGAGGGCAAAGCCGATTTGGGTAGAGAGTTGCTTAAAGAAGTCAATTTCTTCCGTCTCCCAGTGACGGGGAGCTTCGCATTGGTGGGCACAGAGCAAGCCAATCAGTTCTCCTGCCCGCATAATCGGAGCTACCATGTTGGCTTTCACGGCTAGCTTTTCCAATATTTTGCAGTGACAATCGGTTAAGGTTTGCTGGTTCCAATCGTCAATCGTCCAGACCCGTCCACTGCGGTAGCGATCGAGGGTGCCGGGGGTGAGGGGATCTTCAATGGTTTGCCCCAGGGCGATCGGCCAACCGGAGGAAACTGATTCAGCGGTAATCACTCCACTGATCCAATCGGAGTTAAAGCGATAGATCACCACCCGATCGCATTTGAGAAATTCTCGAATTTCTTCGACCCCTGTTTTCAAAATATCGTCGAATTGCAGGGATCGACGAATATTGACCACCACTTTACTGAGCAGATTAGACTGTTCGGCACTGCGAGTTTGCTGGATAATCAGTTGCTCTAACTGGGCGGCCATCTGGTTAATGTTGTCCCCAAGAATGGCCAATTCATCTTGCCCTTTGACTTGTAGACGGGTATCGAGTTTACCGTCTCCCAAAGCTTGTACGGCTTGGCTCGCTTCTAGCAAAGGCTGCGTCCCCCGACGGGCTAACCAAGCGGCTAATAAGCCAACTCCTAGGGCAGTCAGGGCGGTGCCTAGCGCAATGGTGGTGAGCAGCGATCGCTGGGGCGCAAAGGCGATATTGCTCGATAAGTTAATAATTGCCCCCCACCGCAAATCTAGCCCCTCTAAGCGCTGCACTGGGGCGTACCCAATGAACTGCTCCTCATCGTCATGTTTTCCAACGGCAGCCCCTTCGCGGCGTTGGTTGAGGAACTGCGCGATCGCCGGAAATTCCTGGAGCGCGGATTGCCCAAAGTTCTGTTCCCGCTGAGCATCCGACGCCAGAAAAATGTTGCCCGATCCGTCAATCACGTGATAGTGGGCACCATTTACTGCAAAGGGGCGAGCGATATCATCCAGTTTTTCGATCGGAATGCGCGTCCGCACGACCCCGATTAATTTTCGGCTATTGTCATCAATCAGCGGTGCGGCAATGTGAATGACCCATCGTCCTGTGGTAATTGATTTCTCAGGGGACGTAATAATGGGTGTGCGGGTGGCAATTGCCTGCTGGAAGTAGGTACGATCGCGGTGATTGGCTAATTTATCTCCAGCGGATTGGGCAACCACATCCCCGTTAAGGTCAAATACCGCAACACTTTCATAGACCCCGTAGGCTTCGACGAAACGACTCAAGAGGTCGTCCTTATCTTGTCGATCGAGGGTTTTCCGAATCCGCTCATTCACCAAAGCGGGTTGGCGCGACAACACCAGAATATCGCCTAACCGTTCGTTCATGAAGCGATTGAGCTTATCTGCTAGCCCCTTGGACTGGGCAATGCCCGCTTGGGTAATTTGCTGGGAAAGGGTTCGGTCGGCCACGCTGTAGGCCAATCCCCCGATCCCGACAATCGGTAAGGTACCAACGACGATCGCCAAAGCAGTGGCTTTGGTGCGGAGACTCATTTGCTGAGTTCGCTGGATGAGTTCATCCCAGTGGCGTTTGGGCGATCGGGTTTGGAGTTTTGGTAAAGAGGCTGGAGGTGAGGGGGGAATCACTGATGAACTGAGGGTAGTATCAGCAATCTCAGCCCGAGAGGTAGGGCTCATGCGACTAGTGGTTGTTGTGTTGAGTTGGTCAACCATAAGAATTCAGCGAAGTATCCGGACAGAATAATTACGTCAGTAGATGTGTTGATGATTACGTCAATAACCACGTTAATGATGACGTCAACGCGCTTGAGCACCCGCTAAAGGTTGGTAGAGATTGCCTATGAGCGGTAGACTGCTGCGCTAAGTCGTTACAACTATGACCGTACAGTCAACGCTGGAGATCATTCTTCAGCAATGGTCTAAGACCCACTAGGCTAAATTTGCAGGACAGGGGCTTGCAAAATCGCTTCGGGATTAAGCACAAGTACAATGTCGGTATTCTGCACTGTACAGCCCTGAAGATAGGGCAGCAGGCTAGGGGGTGTGTGGGTCGGTACGTGAAAGGTCTCAGGATTGAGGGCAATCATGCCTTCGACTTCAGTGACGGCAAAGCCTACCAGGGTATTTCCCTGCTTGAGAACTACGATCGGTTGGGTTTGGCGATTCAGTTCTAAGCTCCCCACGCCTAACAAATTTGCCAAATCCACAAGCCAGAGAATTTGACTGCGTCGATTCATCAAACCCAGTACTGGAACGGGCATATTGGGGATCGCCGTAATGCGGTGAATCGGTAATGCCAGAACTTCCTGTACTGCACTCATGGGGACAACCGCTTGGATTTGATTGGGCAGCGTCACTCGCAGATAACCCGTCTCAAGGGTGGTCAGCGCCCCCCGAGGGGCTGGCGCAGCTAATGTCGATCGATTCATGGGAATTCACGCCTGAAAGGGAGGATTGCAGGAACAAAATTAGAGTTTGACCGTTTGAATCGCTTGAACTAATGCTTCACGGGTGAAAGGTTTGGTGATGTAGGCATTGGCTCCCTGTTTCATACCCCACAGGCGATCGATGTCTTGGTTTTTGGAGGTGCAGAAAATCACTGGGATCTTTGCTGTTTCAGGCTGTTTACGCAGGCTGCGGCAGAGTTCAAACCCACTCATTCCGGGCATGACCACATCGCTAACAATCACATCCGGTTTTTGTTCTAGGGCTAGCTGTAGCGCGTCTTTCGCATTTGCCGTGCCAATGACGGTATACCCACTCTCCCGCAGATAATGACTCAGTAGTTCCATTTCTGAGGGAGTATCTTCCACAACCAAAATCGTTGCCATTTTTGTTCCGATAAATGATGAAACCATGTAAACCTCACGTTTTTGCATCGTCTCACTGCACCCTGCGATGGCAGGCTCTTCTAGTGATGCATGCCTAGTGATTGCATGCCGACTTACGATCGCATCCCGACTCGTGATCGCCTGCTCTAGGTCAAATGCTTGAAGACTGTTTTCAACAGATCCGCTTGGTTGAAGGGCTTGGTTAGGTAACCCGATGCGCCAACTAATTTTGCCTTGGCTCGATCGATGAAGCCAGTATGCCCAGTCACCATAATGATAGGAATGTTTTTGCTACTGGGATGTCGCCGCAGTAACGAACACAATTCATAGCCGTCGAGGTTGGGCATTCCAACGTCTAGCAGAATTAAATCGGGTTTGCTGCGCACCACTTGCATGAGTGCTTTCACCGGATCATTAATCATAATGACCGAAAAGTTTTGATCATCTAGAAAACAGTTAATGGCTTGGAGTACTGTGGGGCTATCGTCAATACACACGATCGTGTAGTGGTCTTTAGTACGGCTCGGTTCCAGCGGTTTTGGAGGCTGGGCTGGGGCGGAAGTTGCACTGGGAGCCACAGTGGGATCAGGACTGAGTTGAGTAAGACGTAGGGCCGATGGAGTGGTTCGGGCAACTGCTGACGCAGGGTTCTGGCGCTGGCGAATCTGAGTTTGGCAATGTTCTACTAGGGGTCGGAGTTCCAATCGTCCAAAAACAGGCGCTTGGCTGAGCACAGCATGGTCTATCGGTGCAAAGTGACCCGTTTTAATTTCGAGGAAGCCTTCTAAAACTTCCTTGGCTAATGCCTCGATCAGTTCGATCCCATCAGTATTTGTGAGATAGCCCTGATCGACTAACCAACAGATGGCTCGATAGTCTGGCTCAATGGTAGATTGGGTTCGAATGGCATGTTCAAACCGCGATCGCAGTTCCTGTCGAACCTCAGCGGTTAAACTCGGTGTTTGTGCCGCTAATTGTTCGAGATGGCGCTCCAACCGACCAAAGGGATCAACCAAATTCGTGGCATAGGTCAGTTGCCCATGATCAAGATAGATTGACCAAACAGTTGCCTCACTCGTGACTTGTAGCCGCCCCGTGGTTTGACGACTACTGAGTTGGGCCAATAGATTTAAGGGATGTAACCGTTCAAACGAGCGATAGCTGACGGAAGGTAGCGTATTCATGCCGCGTTCTCTCATTCCTCATAATTTGGTCAACAAAAATCACTGAATAGCAGTGATATAGATGCCAAAAACTCACCAGATAAATTACTAGAGCGAGTGCTCAGGAATCATAAAAAATGCACGCTAAGCATTGTCCTCATCTCAGCAAAAACTACAATAATACTTGGCTTATCGATCGAATAAAGTTGATATTCGAAAGAAACATGTAGGATTGCTAGAAATAATTGACAACGTTAAAGATTGGTCACTTTTAAGATTAGCCAATGCCAATGATCAACCGCTGTTCATGAATAATCACTTGAGGACGATTTTAGGAACATTTGACTAAT
The DNA here is from genome assembly GCF_050753345.1 of Alkalinema pantanalense CENA528. Classification (NCBI taxonomy): domain Bacteria; kingdom Bacillati; phylum Cyanobacteriota; class Cyanophyceae; order Leptolyngbyales; family Leptolyngbyaceae; genus Alkalinema; species Alkalinema pantanalense. The sequence continues at coordinate 71,723 of NZ_JBLZFX010000010.1, forward strand.
TCATAGGCTGTACGATCGACGAATTTATACTAGAGCTGAATTTCCATGCTCTTGAATTGAGCAACCTGATCAGAGTTACTATTTAGACTGATCAACTGTTGTGCAAATCTTGTGGAGTTTTCAACCGTTAGGCTTGAAAACCACATTCACAGCCCATGAAAAAACATATTCTCTAGAGTTCGCCATCGCTCTAACTGAATCAGAGCAATGCCTGCAACAGTAAGGGCACAGAATCAGATAAAGCATATGAAGTTTTTTTCAAACAACATAAGAAATCTGTCCTCACCGTGAGCAGTATATTTTGACACCAAAATTGTTGTCGATGGGTTCTCCAATTCAACCGAACTCAAAGTATCTAATTCAGTGCGCGGGATATCTTCTATATCCCTGTTCAAAAGGATAGGCAGTTTAACTAAATTGAAAGGAATCACACCATTTTGTATCCTAGAAGACAACAAGATTTATAATGATGAAAATGACACGAGCCCTAAAAGTAATCATCGGGATACTTGCTCTTTGAAAGTTGAAAGGTGAAACCTTCAAACTGATCGACAATTCAAATTAAACTGATTGCCATCATTGAAATGGCTAAGCATTGAATGGTCAAAATTGAACGATCAAAGTAGGCATTCCCAACTCATCCATCTATGAACGCGCTGAATCAACATCACACCCTTCACTGGTATTCAGTAGAGTTCCTGTTGTCACTGCTAGCTTAATAGTTTATGTGGGAAAAAAGCAAGATCTCACTTTGGGAAGATGATTCACAGAAAAAATACAACTCTGTTTAGAACTTCAGACAAATAATTGGCCAACCGATCGGGATCGACTCTTTCTAAAAGCCTATATACCTTGACAGATCTACCTAAACTTACAAATTCCAGGGAAGCGACAAAAAATTATTCCTTCGTAATTTATTCGCTTGAACTTCAAGCTTCAGGGAAGTTGAAATCAAAAAAACGACAAAAATTAACTTTACTTAATATTTTTTAAATACTGTGGTTTGTTTGAAATTCAAACTTTGATGGCCCAAACACTTTGGATATACACCTTCAGAGCAATCAAACCCTGCCTGGAGAATATTGCACATTGTTGCAGTAGGTGATTGCTAATTCTCGGGAAATATGTGTAGTAGCTGGAGTTAGGCTCCAGTTCAGGGATGGATCGGATGAAAATTAGCCATCTCTAGGCTGCGAGCAAACCATTGAGGGTAAATTCGCGGGAGGTGGATGAATTCGAGGAGATGCTCCCCTCAAAGCAGTTTGCTCTGGCATGGCGTCAGAGAAACAAGCTTGCTCACTGCCTAGGGGACTCTACTCCTCCGACACCCTAGCAAATTCTCTGAAGGCAGGGAATTTGCTAGGGACAATTTTGTGGTTGAACTCACGTTCAATTCCGTGCAGGCTGGGTTAAACAGCAATCTGCACCATTGTTTGCAAAGTTTTTAGTAATTCTTGTTCGTTGTAGGGTTTGGTGAAGTAGGCGTTTGCGCCCAGTCCGGTTGCAATGCGTCGATGTTTCTCACCACTTCGAGAGGTCAACATCGCGATCGGTAAGGCTTTGAAATTGTGGTCTGACTTTAACTGACTCAACAGGCCAAACCCATCCAAGCGTGGCATTTCCACATCACAAATCACCGCTGCTACCTGTAAGCCACCTTTCAATTTGTCCAAGGCATCTTGGCCATCTTTCGCCTGTTCCACCCGGTAGCCCGCCCGTTCTAAAGTCAAGGCCAGAAAACGACGGACATTAATGGAATCATCCACCACCAACAGAGCAGGACGTTTGGGACTGGTCGGAGGTTGTGCGATCGTACCCATTGTCCAAATGACCGGGTGCGGCATCCGTTCATGGACACTAATCCATTGCAACAGTTCACCCATGTTGACAAGGGGCACCACCCGTCCATCCCCTAAAATGGTGCAGTTGCTGAAGCCAGTGGGCAGTTTGAGGGGCCCTGTTACTCCCCGACTGGCTACTTCCTGTTCTCCCCAACAGCGGCTAATTTGGATACCCACTTTTTCCGTGCCCCGGCGGGTGATTAGCATGGCGTCGGCATTGATGGTTGGGGGAGCCTCTAAGGTTTGGGGCTGACGATTGCAGTTGAAGTGTAACCATTCGCTTAACTGGATCGCTGGAATCCACTCCCCTTGATGCCACAACAGCCTGCGCCCCTCCCGTGTTTCGATGGAGTCTGGTTGGAGGAGAATAATTTCTTCCACCGCATCGTTGGGCAGTGCCAGCAGCATGTCGGCGCTCTCGACCAGCAGAATGCGGGTGATTGACAGGGTATAGGGAATGGACAAGACAAATGTTGTGCCTTCTCCCGCTTGGGTTTGTACCGAGATTTCCCCCCGAATTTGCTTGAGGTTCTCTCGCACCACATCCATGCCGATCCCCCGTCCGGAGATCTGGGTTACGGTATCGCTGGTGCTAAAACCGGGCTCAAAAATGAGGGAAAGCAAATCCGCTTCGCTGGCCGTCGCCAGCAAGGTACGATCGAGCCCCATGTCTACTGCCCGTTGCCGAATTTTGTGGAGGGAGATCCCCCCGCCATCATCCCGCAGGGTAATCAGGGTGCGGTTGCCTCGGTGGGTCGCACTGATCTCAATGCAGCCCTCTTCGGGTTTGCCCTGATTGAGCCGAAGCTGGGGAGATTCAATCCCATGGTCAAAGGCGTTGCGTAGGAGATGCATCAGGGGATCTTGCAGGGCTTCTAAAATGTTGCGATCGATGAGGAGATTGCTGCCTTGAACTTGCAGGCGAACTGTTTTGTTGTGCTGCAAGGATAATTCTCGGAGAGCTCGGGGAAAGCGATCGGTAATATCCGAGAGAGGACGCATGCGCAATTGGCTGAGGCGACTCTGTAACTGTTTTGTGGTTTTGTTGAGATCACGGGTCGTTTGTTCCGCATCATCCAAGCCCAAATCGAGGTCAGTGGCCACTTCCTGAAGTTGGACGATCGTTTCTATTAATTCCTGAGACAGCCCATGGAGGTCGCCATAGCGATCGAGTTCCAGAACATCGAAGGTGTCTCGATTGATTGTTTCTTCGACGATGGACGCATCTTCCCGTCGCCCCGATTGGGCTTTAAATAATCGTTGGCCTGCTGGACTCGAGGGCATGAACGAGATCGCCCGAGACGCCACGGGATGGTTGATTCCACTCCGAGGATCCTGAAGTTGTCCCAGGGATCCCCGATCGTACATGGCTCGAACATCATTGTTGGCTTGATTGAGTTGTTTGATGCGATCGCGGAGTAACTTGCTCAAGCTACGGAGCCGTTTGAGATAGAGATCCAGCCCATTGCGCTCGATCGCCAATTCCCCAAAGAGATCATTGAGTTGATTGAGATATCGCACTGAAACCCTAACGGTTGCATCTTCATCCACGGGCTCGATCGTGGTGATGGTATCCGGTTTCACTTCCCATGGCTGTAGTGAAGCGGCATTAAGTGAAGCGGCATTGAGTGAAGCGGTATTGAGTGACGGTGCGTTCCGCGAAGACGGATCAACACTTGCAGGGCTCCATAACTCATCCTCGCTGTTTCCATGGAGCGCAGTTGTGGAAGATTCAGCCCTGGCAGCAGCATCCGTTGAGTCAATGATCCAGGATTCCGCCTGAGCCGCCGCGATCGCCTCATCCCAGGACAGGGAATTCACCTCGGGGGAATTTGCGGTTAATGCATCGAGACCGGCTGAATCCAAAGTCCCTGAATCGGGATGTAGCGCTGGGCGGCTCGCTAAAGACGAGTCGATCGCCTCGGATTGACGGAGGTCTAGAATCTGCGCTGCATCCCAAGCGGTTCCATGGTTTGATGGACTTGCCCAGTCTGAGGCTATTTCAGGCGCGATCGTGGGTAATCCCTCGCCGGTTAACTGGGTCGGTAAGGTCGATCGCTGGCCACTGAGAACCAAGCTCTGACTGCTGCGCCAATGGGCTAACGCAACTCGGGCCACCCGGTCTACCTGCTCCGGAACTGCCGCTAGGATCATCCGTCCTACACAATGGCACAGGGCTGTAAAGGCTGATAATTGCAGCATTTCCCCAAGCCCGCCCAGTTCTTGGGCCAAAATGTTGACTTCTTCCCGCAGACAGGGTTGGTTAGCATCCGCTAGCACGGCTTCCAACCGTTGTAGGCAACCCTCCACTTCTGTTTCAAAGAGCAGAGCCGCAATATCTTGTCCGTCTTCTGGGCCCAGGATCGAAGCAGCGTCCTCCTCCCCAGGGTGGCCCACGCGATCGCGCAGGGCTGCAAAGCTCGGTAACACTTCTCGATCGAGCCATTCACGATCGATCTCCGCATCCATCTCCCCAAGGTTGGGGTGTTGCGGGTCGGGCGGATGCGATCGATGCTGTTCAATGACTTGGCGCAGATAGTCGATCGCTTGAAAAAATTGATTTTCCAGGCTTGCATCGATCACGAGTTCAGAGCGTTGCAGCTTCAGCGCCTTGAGACCATCCTCTAATTGGTGAGCCAGATCACTTAAATGGCCAAACCCCATCATGCCAGCCCCCCCCTTGATGGAGTGGGCAGCGCGCAACGCAGCATTAATCTTAGCCAGATCGACTCGCTGATCCGCAATCCCAAAAATTGCAGTATCTAACGTATCGAGATAGGCTTGGGCTTCATCCAGAAACTGGCGCTTGATTTCAAGTTCCTTATCCATAGTAGGGAGGCTATACCGTAGGGAGGCTATACGATCGCTAGGGGCTAGAGGAGGGTTGAGTCAGTCCACTTAGGGATGACAAGGTGGGCATCCACAGGGCATCCAAGGCGCGATTTGAGCGATGGCCAGGAATGCCGTTAACGGGTAGATGCAATCCGCTAGAGACTAATCCACGATGAAAGTCCCCACTGAAGATTTGAGATCTTGGGCAATGTCCAACGTTTGTCGGAGGGTGGCCGATACCTGCTTAGAGGAATCAGAAGTGCGGCTAGAGAACTGAGCCATCTGCCGCATCAGGTCAGAAACGGTTGTGGCGGTTTGGACTTGGGAAATGGTTGCTTCCGAAATTTTCTGCACCAGTTCGTCCACTTGGTGGGCAACTTCCACCACTTGCCCCAGGTTCTCCTTGGCTTCATTCACTAATGTCGTACTCTGCACCACTTGGCTCGTGCCTTGTTCCATGGCATCTACGACCTCGGCAGTTTCCCGCTGAATGGTGGACACAATGCTTTCAATTTCTCGAGTGGCAGCGGTCGCTCGATTGGCAAGTTCGGCGACTTCCTCCGCAACCACCGCAAAACCCTGACCGTCTTCACCCGCCCGAGCGGCTTCGATCCCCGCATTAATCGCTAGCAAGTTAGTTTGCATCGCAATTTGGTTAATCATCGAGATCACCTTGGAGATTTCCTGGGAGGATTCGCCTAACCGTTTCACTTTTTTCGCGGTTTCCCCGATCGTCCAGCGCAAGACCGCAATATTGCTTACCGTAGATTCCATGGCAGCGCCGCCTGCTTGGGCATTGTCCGCAGCGACTCGGGTAATGGCGGCGGCCTGCTGGGCATTATTGGCGACGTCGTAGATGGATTGGGTCATTGTGCTGAGGGAATCCAAAGTACGAGCGGTTTCTTTGGCCTGTCGGTTGGATTCGTCGGCGAGGTGGGTAATGGCGGCTTCGTTGGCCGTCAAGGCTTCGTTGACTTGAGTCGCAGATTGTTTCACCTGCAAAACGATCGATCTCAAGCTTTCAATAATGGAGTTAAAGAAGTCTGCGACGGTACCAATGTCCCCAGCGCTCACATCCGCCCGCACTGTGAGGTTCCCCATGGCTGCGCCTTCAATATTGGACAACAGTTCTAGCAGTTGCCTTTGCAAACTTTCCCGTTGGCGACGCCGTTCTTCGGAGAGCACTTCGGCCTTTTGCCGATCCTGTTCAGTGTGGGCTTGGTCGAGGGCAAAGCCAATTTGCACGGCCAATTGCTTGAAGAGATCAATTTCTTCCGCATTCCAGACGCGAGGCCCGTCACACTGGTGGGCACAGATTAAGGCAATCAGCTCTTGGTTGTGCATTACAGGAGCCACCAAATTGCCCCGGACGGAGAGCGCCTCTAGGATTTCACAGTGACAAGTGGTCAATGTTTGCGTTTGCCGATCGTCGATTGACCAAACGCGACCATTGCGATAGCGATCTAGCAGATCGGGGGTGAGGGGATCTGCAATCATTTGCCCTAAGGCGATCGGCCACCCTGGCAGGACAGATTCCGCAATCACGGTTCCCTTGGAAAAATCCGGTGCGAAGGAATAAATCACCACGCGATCGCACTGAAGGAAGTTGCGAACCTCTTCAACGCTAGTTTGAAAAATATCTTCAAAGCGCAGCGATCGACGAATATTCAGCGTTGTTTGGCTCAAAAAGCTGGCTTGTTGAGCACTACGCACCTGTTGTGAGATCAATTGACTTAATTGATCTGCCATGTCGTTAATGCTGTTGCCTAACTGAGCTAATTCATCCTGTCCTTGTAGGTGAATCCTTGTGTCTAGCTTGCCAGCCCCCAAAGCTTGCACCGCTTGATTGGCTTCTAACAGGGGCTTTGTTAACCGTTGCGCCAGCCAAGCCGCCAATAATCCCATGGCTAAGGCGGTCAATCCTGTACCGATCAAGATGGTGGTCAGTAGCCCTTTTTGGGCCGCAAAGGCTACATCTCCATCCAAACTAAGCACCGTATTCCAGCGCAAATCCAATCCTGCCAAGCGTTCCACAGGGGCATAGCTGAATAATGCTGGCTTGCCATCGTAGAGGTCTGTCCAACTGTAAGGTTCGCCTTTTTCAAGAAAAGGGGCGATCGGAGGTAATTCTTCGGTGATATTTTTGCCAATATCGTCAGCATGGTGGGCATCGGAGGCCACAAAAATATTACCTTTTGCATCGGTGATGTGGTAATGCTGACCATTTCCTAGAAACTGGGTAATTTCCCTCAATTTTTCGATCGGGATACGAGTCCGGATGACTCCGAGGAGATTACGGTTACTATCATCTAGCAACGGGGCAGCAATGTGAATCACCCATTTTCCGGTGGAGATTGATTTTTCCGGTGGCGTAATTACAGTTGTGCGGGTTGCCAAAACCTGTTGGAAATAGGCTCGGCTGCGATGATTATCTAGCTTGTCTCCCGCAGATTGAGCAATGACATCTCCATTCATGTCAAAGGCTGCCACGCTGTCGTAAACACCATAGGCTTTGACAAAGCGGTTAAAGATTTCCTCTAAATCCCGCAGTTCAACGGTTTTCCGAATCCGCTCATTCACCAAAGCAGGATGGCCCGACAACACGATGATGGCCCCAAGGCGCTCATTCATAAAGCGATTAATTTTATCGGAGAGAGACTGAGCTTGCAGTATCCCCGCTTGGGAAATTTGCTCCGAAATGGTACGTTCCGCCATCCAGTAGGCTACACCCCCAATGGCAAAGACTGGCAAGGTTCCGATCGTGATTGCTAGAATCGTAGCCTTTGTCTTCAAACTCATTCTGTGCCATGGTTTGACGAGCCGTTGCCAATGACGTTTCGAAGATCTTGTTTGGAGCTTAGGCAAAAGGGTAACGGGTACTGTATCAGAAGGGTTCGCTGGGAACGTAGAGATGTTTGTCGATCGTGGTGCGGACTTCGACTCTACGGATTTCGTGATATCAATTTGATCAACCATGACTTTTGAGGATCCTGAATTGTTTCGAAAATGTTTCGGTAATGCTTCGGTGAGTTTTAGTGCAACTCGATCAACAGATCGACCAACGTTTTAGCAATTACTAAAGCAATTACTAAAATGGAACGAGGGAGATATCTGAAAAGAATTGGAAGCCTATTTAGAAGCTAGTTTGGAAGCTGATTGGATTGACAGCCTATTTAGTTGGAAGCTAGTTCGGGAGCCTATATCAATTGGAAGCTTGGGCTATCCTGAGGTCTTATTCTTGCACAAGATGAAATGACAATCTAAAGCTGAAGTACCGGTGATTGAAAGATTGCATTCGGGCTCAAAATTAAAAGGAGATTGGCATCCCGCACAATGCAGCCTCGTAAATAAGGTAAGAGGCTGGAGGGGGTGTGATTGGGAACTGATTGAAACTCATCCGGTGTCAATTGCACCATCCCTTCAACAGCAGTGACTGCACATCCAATCAAAATGGAATCCTGCTTGAGAATCACAATAGCTTGAGTTTGGCTATTGAGCTCTAGACTCCCAATTCCGAGTAAATTAGCCAAATCCACTAACCAAAGCAGTTGGCTACGCCGATTCATTAATCCTAAAACTGAGATAGGCATGTTCGGAATAGCTGTGATGTGATGAATTGGATGAGAAATGACTTCCTGCACCGAATTCATTGGTAAAACGACCTGCATTTGATTAGGCAGAGTCACTCGCAAATATCCCACATCTAAAGTAATGGGAGTACGAGCAATAGAAGCAGTCAACAAAGAAGAACGATTCATAAAACTAGCGCTCAGTGAAATATGGGGGCAATCTCCCAAATCAACGCATTGGGAGCCGTGATGAGAGCTAATTGAGAAAAACTAATTGAGAAAAACACGTCTCAGTCATGAGTGCTAATTGAGCTAGAGCTTAACGGTCTGAATGGTTTGAAGAAGAACTTCACGGGTAAAGGGCTTAGTAATATAAGCATTGGCACCCTGTTTCATCCCCCACAATCGATCGATATCTTGGCTTTTTGAAGTGCAGAGAATGACTGGAACCGTAGAAGTCTCGGGATTTTTGCGTAAACTGCGGCAGAATTCAAACCCACTCATTCCTGGCATGACGACATCACTGACAATGACATCCGGCTTGTGGTCAAGAGCCATTTGAAGCGCTTCCTTTGCATTGGCTGTGCCAATTACTGCATACCCTTCTTCGCGAAGGTAATGGCTCAGCAACTCCATTTCTGAAAGTGTATCTTCAACAATTAGAACTTTATCCATTTTTGTCTCTAGGGCCATTCTAGGGAAGTTGAATCTGATGTGAATTAATCTTTAACTGAGTGTAATTGTAAAGTTTCCGATGCCGTAGTTCTCTATGAATACTAGTGCATCAATAAATACAACATGCCAATGTAGTTTGAAATAGTAAAAATTTCAATCAATTGACTGATGAAATCCAGGCTTTGAAGATCATTGATGGTCTGATCGTGTAATTCCACCATCGAGAACAACCGTGAGGACCTTGGTAAGTTCTAGGGGACGGATATGCCTGTATGGGTATTACTGCACGGGGGGTACTGCACAGTCTTGCCTCAAGCCTGTGTTAAGTGTTTAAAGACAATTTTCAAGAGATCGGACTGATTAAAGGGTTTCGTCAGATAGCCAGAGGCACCGACTAATTTCGCCTTGGCCCGATCGATGAAGCCAGTATGCCCAGTCACCATAATGATCGGGGTGGCTTTCACGGCAGGATGGCGGCGCAGCAGCGAGCACAACTCATAACCATCTAAATTGGGCATGCCCACATCTAATAAAATCAAATCGGGTTTGCTGCGTACCACCTGCATCAAAGCTTTAACCGGATCGTTAATCATGAGGACTGCAAAGCTTTGATCGTCTAGGAAACAACTGATCGCTTGCAAAACAGTAGGACTATCATCAATACAGACGATCGTATAGTTCTCTTTGGCGGGAGATACGCCTAAAGAGGTTGGCGTTGCAGCAGGGGCTAGACCTTGGGATTCCGCCTCAGGACTGACCTGAGGAAGCCGAAGGGATGAAGAGGTTGGAGAAGCTGATTGAGCAGAGGAATTGGGGAGCGGCGACATTTTGGCCTGACAGGCTTCCACCAAAGCACGCAACTCTAAATTCCCAAAAGTAGGGTGGCCTGTGAGAATTGTACTATCCACAGGACTACAGTAACCCGCCTTGATTTCTAGAAAGCCTTCTAGCACTTCCTTTGCTAGGTTTTCAATCAGTACTAGAGCCTCGGCAGCGGACATATGCTGCTGCTCCACCAGCCAACAGATGGCCCGATAGTCTGGGTCTACCACTGCTTGCGTTCGGACAGTGTGCTCAAACAGGGTACGAGCTTGTTGACGAACCAGTGTGGTCACGCTCGAGATCTGGCTTTCAAGTTGTTCTAAATGCCGCATTAATCGACCAAAGGGATCAACTAAATTTGTGGCGTAGAGCAACTGACCTCGATCGAAATAAATTGACCAAACGGTTGCTTCACTTGTGACTTGTAGCCGTCCACTCACTTGGCGACTACTTATTTGGGCTAATAAACTAAGGGGATGCAACCGCTCAAACGAGCGGTAATTGACAGAAGACAATGTATTCATTTGCAAATCCTATTTATGGGGGCTAAAATAGAATGCTCAACCTATCGATCGATCAAACTTTCACGCATCCACTTGTAAACAATACAAGAACTTGGCAAGTCAGAACTTGTAAATCTTGCAAGAAGTCAACAATGCAAAAAATCAATGCAAAAAATAGTTTGAACAATTGCAGCAGAATCAGTCTTGAAGCTTTATTCAACCGATTAGATCTCTTGTGTTATTCAACCACGCTTCGATCGGCTTAATAACGCATCAACAGTTGCTGATTTCCAAAAACAATTGAAAAACTGAATTTTTACAACGCAAGTGGGAATGAGTGAAAGCGACCCTATCAATGTCGAGGACTGATTAACCACGGCATAGGATATTGCTTCACAGGATGATCAGTTTGGGGGCAATTTTTTAGGAACATGATACAAAAGGACAAAACAGTGCTCGGCAGTAGATCAACCACCCCGAAGCGAATCAAGTTATTCGAACCAAATGAGACTAACAAATACTATGAAGCTGGCAGTTAAAACCGTACTCACATCAAACCCTGATTACATCAAGCAATGGTGCAGAGAGATCAGTTGGAAAACAAAGGTTTCAACAGTCGTTTTTTGAAGTTTTGTCAGTCAAGCCGATTAACGACCTTCAATGCACCAAAGGAGACTCATTAAGAAACGAATTACAATGCACCCAAAAGACTAAAAATACTGTGGAAATCAAAGTTAAAAATTCTGTCTAATTTTCTCAAGGAATCGAGTAGAGCTGTCCTAAGACAAATGCTCTTTAAACATTAGACTACAATAGAAATTTTCGTTGATTTCCGCTTAATTTCCGTAGTTGCCCTAGCATAATAGTTTATTGGGATAAAAAGGAAGATCTATCTGTGGATAGATAATACCTAGAAGCTTTATTTTTTGAGTCAAGAATTAAATAACGGTTTCCAGTAATTGATTTTTTGTCAACTTGATAGATACGCTTGCATTCAATAGCGTTAATTGCACAAAGATAACTTCCTTTGCTTGACCGATCGATAAGCAGCCAACGGCACCGCAGGCTTCAGGCGCTGTATCTGTTCCTTGTCGTTATGCAATCCGCTGTATTGAGTCGTCATTAAAAATAGAAAATCTTTGCTAGTAAAGGCTTACAGATTGTTGATTCAATCTACATTAACAACTTAAGAAGCTGAAGAATGAACATTCACTGTTTTAAGTCCTGGGAGCTTGTCCCTGGCTACAGTTATTGGGGATTTGCCAAGAAATAATATCCCCTCTTCATCCCCCCACCCTCCTACCCTTTTACGCTCCTACCCCCTACCCAATTGGGATTTTATTTATACACTGTTCCCTTGGGTTGGCCAGCCCAGAAGGATCAGACCTCGACTTAATTGCAGGGAAAACTATAGAGAAAAGTGCTAGGGAAAAAGCGCGAAGAAATTGAAACTCCCTTTTCCCGATCGCGTTAATATTTCAACCAACTAAACTTTGGTAAATTGTGACTGGTTGCAAAGATGAAATTTTATTCAAGAAAAATATCCGTAAAATAAGCGCTGCTAAGTTTAAAGATGATTTCCCAAACTTAGCAGCGCCCTTAAATGTATTTAACTTCTTTGATTGATGGCAATATCAGTTCTAATTTGCAGTGCTCAATCGGCTTAATCATTAGTAACTGTTTTCCCAATTCGTAGATTGAAGCACATTAGATTGAAGCACATTAGATGGATGCACATTAGAAGATACACCTCAATTGTCCCTAGGCTGCGCTGGCCCAATCCTTAGCCCAGTTGAGTGTCTTGTGCACTTCGTCCAATGTAGCCGCTTCGCAGTATAACCGTAGCACTGGCTCAGTTCCACTAAATCGAATTAATAGCCAACTGTGATCCGCTAAGCGAAATTTGTAGCCATCGTCGGTCTGGCAATTGGCGATGGTTTTGCCAGCAATGGTTTGTAAGGGTGAATTTTTTAACTGGGCCAGTAAGCGATCGCGCACATCCAAGCTTGCTAAGGGTAAGTCAATGCGATCGTAGGCCGCATCAAATCCTGTTTTCTCCTGTAACTGACGGTACAGGTCACTCAAGTCACACCCCGTTTGCACCACCGTTTCCAGAACGTAGAGGGCTGAGAGTAACGCATCCCGTTCAGGAATGTGGTGTCCGTAGCCAATGCCACCGGATTCTTCGCCACCTAGTAAGGCATGGGCTTCTAACATGCGATCGGCGATGTATTTGTACCCGATCGGAGTTTCAAACACAGATAAGTTCAATAAGGCTGCCACCTTGGGAATCAAGTCAGACCCACTCACGGTTTTAACCACTTCCCCCGTTTTGCCCTTGCGGGTAGCCATGTGTTCAATCAGGATGGGAATCAGCACCTGGGAACTGAGAAACTGTCCCGCGCCATCCACCGCCGCAATGCGATCGCAGTCGCCATCAAAGACCAAACCCACTTTGACGCCATCGGGCACAACATCGTCTTTTAACCGCCGCATCAAGGTGGTCAAATATTTAGGTAACGGTTCCGGTGCGCCTCCTTCAAAGAGCGGATCGCGATCGGGATTGAGTTCCTCTACGTCAATTCCTAAAATTTGACTGAGCCCGGTGGAAGAAGCTCCATGCATCGCGTCTACTAAAACCTTCAATTTGCCCTGCTGAATCGCCGATCGAATGGCTGCAACATCGACTAATTGCCGGAGCCCTTCACAGTAACCTGTCCAAGGATTGAAGGGTTTGAGGGTACCCGGTGTGCTGGCAGTAGCTGGGTGGGAGCCCGCATCCAAAAGGACTTCAATTTTCTGCGTAACTTCCGGTGGCACCGACCCACCAAAGGCGCTTTTCACCTTGAGGCCAGAATAGCTACCGGGGTTATGGCTCGCGGTAATGACGATCGCCCCCAGGGCATTCATCTGCTTAGCCGCCCAGCTAAAAGCCGGGGTGGGTGCATAGCATTCAGATAGTAAGACATCAAAGCCAATGGCCTGAACCGTTTTCGCAACCGTTTCCGCAAACTGTTCCGACAGGAAGCGCCGATCGTAGCCAACGACGATCGTATTGCTGCCTGTGGTGGGGCCATAGACTTCTTTCAGAATTTGCGCTGCGAGAGGAGCCACCCGCGCCACCCGCTCAAACGTAAAGTCGGCGGCAATGACTCCGCGCCAACCGTCAGTTCCAAACTTAATAGGGTGGATCGTTGGAACACTTAAGCCAGTTTGAGCCATAGGTCAGGAACCTCACAAATATACTTTTTTCAGATAATTCGAGCACCTGAACTAGTGTATCCGTGAGGTCTTGGCTTCGGCTAGGGCTTGATAAACTCTTGACGGAGATTCCCCTAGCTTTATTCTTCACCGCCCTTGGCTGTGTGGCCAAGGCCAGAATAAACCAAGCCCTGCTGCATATCGAGGGTGACAATTTCCCCATCCCGAATGACGGAAGTGGCATCTTTGACCCCTACAATCACCGGAACGCCTAGCCGCAGACCGATCGTCGCCGCATGACCCGTCACGTTGCTGTCTTCAATGACAACCCCGCCCGCCCGCCGAATGGCATCCACGTAATTGGCGGATGTACTGGGGGCAACTAGGATATCTCCGGCTTCAAACTGGGTCAGGGTTTTCTCGTTATGCATGACGCGGGCGCGTCCACTCACGGACTTTTCTCCGATCGCGATCCCCTTGCCCCGCACTGCGGTGACCACTTCCACTTTGATTAAATCAGTGGATCCAGCAACTCCCTTCAAGGTTCCCGCTGTAAGAACGACGAGATCGCCAGCCTCTAACATGCTGCGCTCTTGGGCCAAGTTAATGGCGGCTTCAAAGGTTTCAGACGTGGTATCCAGTTCCAGCATCAGCAAGGGTTTCACGCCCCAGACGAGTTGCAACTGCCGTGCCACATCCATGTGGGGGGTAATCGCCAGAATGGGGGTTCTAGGCCGGAATTTAGACACATTGCGCGCCGTGGCTCCCGTTTTGGTCAAGGTCATAATGGCGGCGGCGTTGAGTTGTTCCGCAATCCGTCCCACGGCCTTACTGATGGCATTGGTAATGGATTTACCCGCATCTTCCTTGATCCGGTTGGCCTTTTCCCGCTCTGTGCGCAGGGCAATTTGCGCCATGGTGGCCACGGCTTCTACGGGATACTTACCCACGGCGGTTTCGTTGGACAGCATCACAGCATCGGTGCCATCCAAAATTGCATTAGCAATATCTGAAACTTCTGCACGGGTGGGGCGGGGATTGTTCACCATGCTATCCAGCATTTGGGTCGCGGTGATGATGGGAATTCCCAAGCGGTTAGCGGTGGCAATCAGGCGTTTTTGCAGGATCGGCACATCTTCAGCCGGAAGTTCCACCCCGAGGTCTCCCCGCGCCACCATGACGCCATCGGAGAGGGAGAGGACTTCTTCCATCTGCTCGATCGCCTCGTGCTTCTCAATCTTGACCACCACAGGCGTGCTTTTCCCCGCGTGGGAGATAATTTCCTTGATCTCCTTGACATCCTCCGGATTGCGGACAAAGCTGAGGGCGACCCAGTCTACCCCATTGTCTAATCCGAACATCAAATCTTTGCGATCTTTATCCGTCAGTGCCTTGATGGACAGATAGACACCGGGAAAGTTCACCCCTTTACTATTGGACAGGACGCCTCCGACGACGACCCGACAGTGCAATTCCCCTGCGGCTTTATCAATTTTTTCCACCTTCATTTCGACTTTGCCGTCGTCCAGCAGAATGGTCGCTCCTTCCGGAACTTCTTCCGCCAATGGTTCGTAGGTGATGGAACTAATTTCCTCTGTACCGGAAATTTGCTTGCTGGTTAGGGTAAACGGATCGCCTTTTTTTAAGGTGATGGATCCATTTTCAAACTTGCCTAAACGAATTTTGGGGCCCTGTAAATCCTGCAAAATCCCCACGGGGTAGTTCAGCTCATTCGAGACTTGACGAATCAAGCGAATGCTACGCAGATGATCCTCATGGGTACCGTGGGAGAAGTTCAGCCGAAAGGTGGTCGCTCCGGCTTTAATCAACTCCCGTAGAACCTCCGGGCTGCTGGTAGCGGGGCCGATCGTCGCGACAATTTTGGTTCTACGGCGAGAAGGTTGGAACGTCATGAACAAATACTCAACGACTGAACAGCTTCGATCGAATTTAGTGAAAGCATATGGGATAGTACCACGGAAGGGGAAACCAAAGAAAAACCCTACCCCATATTGGGATAGGGAACTGGCTAATCTTGCGATAGAGGCAGCAAGGGCAGCCGTAGAACTCGCAGGAGAGGCTCAAAGCGTTCGGCTATCAAAAAACTGAGCACGAGCGAGTATTCCTGAGAATGGCTGAGTATTACCAAGCATGACAGGCTCCTGTTTAAGGTACCTGTAGGCATTGGGAATCGGGGGCAACCTTAACGGAAAATTTTAGGATTCAGTTTTAAGCCCGAGCTATTAGATTTCTTGGTGGTGGTGGCAGGCTTGGCCGCTGGCTTGGGCAGATTTACACCATTGCTGAGTTTGGAGCCGGTGCCCCCATCAGCTTTGTCCAGGAAAGGCCGCAGGTTAATCCCCGATGAACTCTTGGTTGAATCCGTCGTGGAGCTAGGGGTACTGCTAGAGGTTTTACCGACACCGGGCACACCCAACAAGTCACCCAGTTGATTCAAAATATCGCTGCCGTTTTTCTTGGATCCGTAGGTCAATACCCCTTGGGTCATTTCCCCACTATCGGCGATCGCCAGATTTTGGAAGACGCGATCGCGGGTAGCGATGGGATCTTGGCCGTTCGGCACCGTGAGGACAATCCGGCAAGCGGGCACTTTTTCGGTGGTTACGCAAATCGTGTTGTAGCCGTTTTCCACTGCGGTCATCATTTCCGTCAGTCCATCGGGACGATAGGACTCCAAACGTCGGGCAATCTCAGCACAGCGGCGATCGGTACTCCAGCCGCCGCCCATCTGGCTGGGGACTGCCCAGGGAAACATTTTACTGGGCTGGCTTTCGGGCATGTAGACCACAGTTTGTTGGCCATTGAGGGTCTGACAAGCAAACCGGACACCCGTGAGGGGGATGGTCGTGCTGGGGGTCGTGCTGGGGGTTGTAGACGGTGTAGTGCTGCCGGAAGGGGTAGAAACGGTTTCCGTGGGCACGGTTACATCGCCCGTAGAGCGTAGGTTAGAGGAGGAAGTTTGTGCCTGGGCTATCCCACTGGTCAACAGGAGTGTAGCGATCGCTGCACTACCCCCGCGTAGAGCAAGCTGACGGAACCGAAAACCAGAAAGATGTCGTGCCATGGGAGTTAATCCTTGATCCAGAAAGGTGTGAGTTGCAAAGACAGTTAGAAGAGACAATTGAAATTGGGGGAGGTAATTGAAATAAAGTAGATGA
The DNA here is from genome assembly GCF_050753345.1 of Alkalinema pantanalense CENA528. NCBI lineage: Bacteria > Bacillati > Cyanobacteriota > Cyanophyceae > Leptolyngbyales > Leptolyngbyaceae > Alkalinema > Alkalinema pantanalense. The sequence goes on from NZ_JBLZFX010000010.1 coordinate 88,345, forward strand.
TTGATTGAGCCCATTGACGAGAGTTGGAGAGTGGTTTGACCCCTTCAACTTGATTAATCCGTACTAATCCGTTTAACTCTCTAGCTCGTCTAGTTCTCTAACTAGTTCTCTAATTTGTCTAACTATTCGTTTAACTAGAGGTATCAGACCCTTCCCCCAATCCTAAAGTTCCCATTGTTTTTTCTAGGACTCCCTAGTGGTCTTCCCTTTTCTGCGATCGCTGTTGTCTCTGGGGAAGGTCTTTGAGCAGGATTTTGATAATGACAAACCTGGTAAATGCGCAGCATTTGATGAGAAAAACTTACCAGGCTTTACTTAACTTCATGACATTCCGTATCGTGTATACTACCCGAGGGTGTGAGAAAGGAGAGAAAGCCTGATGGCGGCGGCAAAGCAGCCCCTAGCAGTTCCCCGCGAGCTAGTTGGTGCTCCCGGGCCGGGACAGTTCAATCCCAACCTATCTATGTTTATCGCTGCGGTGGTCATCGCCGCATTTTCGTCATGGGGCTATTTTGAACTCCATTGGGCTGGCTGGATAACGTTTTGCCTCAACTTCTTAGCGTTGCATTTGGTGGGAACGGTTATTCATGATGCTTGCCATGGGGTGGCCCATCGGAGCAAGGTCGTCAATGCGATCCTGGGCCATGGCAGTGCGTTTCTGTTATGGTTTTCGTTTCCCGTGTTTACGCGGGTGCACATGCAGCACCACGCCAATGTCAACGACCCTGAAAATGACCCCGATCACATTGTTTCTACCATGGGGCCCCTATGGTTGATTAATGCGCGGTTTATGTACCACGAGGTCTACTTCTTTCAACGGAAACTCTGGAAAAAGTTTGAACTCTATGAGTGGATCCTGGCTCGATCGAGCGCGGTTCTCCTCCTCTGGCTGGCCTACCATTTCGGGGTTATCCACTACATTTTTAATTTCTGGTTCACGCCCTTAGCTTTAGTAGGGTTGGAACTCGGCTTGTTCTTTGATTACCTTCCCCACCGTCCGTTTAAAGAGCGCGATCGCTGGCTGAATGCACGGGTGTATCCTGGTCGGATCCTCAACTATCTAATTGGCGGACAAAACTATCACCTTGTGCACCACCTCTGGCCCGCTGTGCCTTGGTATAACTACGAGAAAGTCTACTTTGCCATGAAGCCTTTATTGGATGAAAAAGGCTGTCACCAAACTCTCGGTGTCTTTACAGAGGATCCACTGCATTTTATCTATGATGTGTTCATTGGGATTCGTCGCCGCCACCGCACGGCTGAGGCTGCTACCCCATCCGTCGGGGAGCCAATGTTAAACGTAATCACCGACTCCGTGGAACCTGCGGCCCTAGAGTCTCAATCCCTAGAGTCTCAGTCCCTAGAGTCTCAATCCCTGGTGCCCTCCGAGCCAGCTCAACCTGTTTGAGAGCAACAAAGGGGCATGATTCAAGGGAGCATGGTTCAAGTAAGTGATTGATTAATAACTGCAACATCTTTCGAAGGCTTCTCCCAGAGAGAAGCCTTTTTTGATTTGGAACTTTTGGGGAGAGAGGGCAATTTCTAGGCAGACTGGAAAAGATAGTTTAGTGCGTTCTTCTTACCTTGGCTTGTTATGGCTGTTGTTACCTCCTCTAATTTGGCTCCCTCCACTTCGACTCCCTTGAAATATGCCTATTTCCCAGGTTGTGTGGCCCAGGGTGCCTGTCGGGAACTCTATCAGTCCACGGCGTTGTTGACCCAGGCGCTGGGCATTGAGTTACTGGAACTTAAAAAAGCATCCTGCTGTGGCTCGGGAACCTTCAAAGAAGATTCACCGCTGCTTGAGGATACGGTCAATGCCCGCAATATCGCCCTTGCGGAGGAACTTGGGTTGCCCTTGCTGACCCATTGCAGTACCTGCCAAGGTGTGATTGGACATGTGGACGATCGCCTTAAGCAAGCCCAGCAGAATGACCCAGCTTATTTCGATCGAGTCAATGGATTTCTTAAAAAAGAAGGCTGCTCTCCCTACCAGGGCACAACTGCGGTGCGCCATTTGCTCTGGGTCATGGTGGCGGACTATGGTGTTGAAGCCATTAAAAAACGGGTGACTCGCCAACTATCAGGCTTGAAATGTGCTGCATTTTATGGCTGCTATCTGCTGCGAGGGCAGGACAATCCCTACGATGATCCGGTTAACCCAAAATCCATGGAAATGCTATTTGAAGCTGTTGGTGCGGATCCGGTTTACTATCCAGGCCGAACTCAGTGCTGCGGCTGGCCCCTTTCTAGCTATGCCACAGAACAATCGTTTCACATGGCAGGAGGACATTTACAGGCCGCGATCGCCGCTGGAGCCGATTGCATTGTTACCCCCTGTCCGCTGTGCCATATGCAGCTTGATTCCCGTCAGCCGGAAATCGCCAAAGTGACGGGGCAGTCTCTCCAACTCCCAATTTTGCATCTGCCCCAATTGATTGCCTTAGCCTTGGGCATTGCTCCGAAGGATCTGGGCCTCGATCGGCATGTCGTTTCAACGCAACCCGTCCTCGATCAACTGCTGCGGCCTTAATGACCCGGAGAGTTGGGAGTGCTCCTCTCTAGCGCAATCTCTAAGGAATCGCTCAAGAGGAGCGTCAGGTCTAGTTATTACGTTCTGCAAAGTTTTGCAACCACTTCGCAGGCACAGGAAACCCCCTGGAGTACACTAGGCAATGATTCTGAGGTTTGGTAGATTTTTCTACGAAATCGACGGACTGCAGATATTGCAAACGCACTAATCTGGAGCCTTTCATAACATGTCTCATACAGTCAAAATCTACGATACCTGCATCGGATGCACCCAGTGCGTTCGGGCATGCCCTACCGACGTTCTAGAGATGGTTCCCTGGGATGGTTGTCGGGCAGGCCAAATTGCCTCGTCTCCTCGGACGGAAGATTGTGTCGGCTGCAAACGTTGCGAAACGGCTTGCCCTACCGACTTCCTCAGCATTCGAGTTTACCTCGGTGCGGAGACGACTCGCAGCATGGGTCTAGCGTACTAAGAACGTCTTATACGCAATTACTTTTCATTCATGTGGGTTCAACAGGGGGGCAAGCTTTTGCCCCTTTTTTATGAGCATTTTGATAATTAATTGCGATCGACAGATTGAGCTGCACACAGATTGACCTCACCTTAGGGACTTGCTAAGAAATAACCTCCCTAATTCAGTGGGCCACTACGGAAATCTAGAGCCGCTACGGAACTTTATGAATTCAAGATTACTGATGCCGTAGATAAGTAATTCTGTAGATGGGGGGCGATGATGTAATTAAGCACCCTTTGATTCTGGGAGAAGCGATCGATTCAAGAGGCGATGGGAATATCGTGAGGGGATGGCGTGCGATCGCAGTCAGGAAGCTCACCCTCCGTAGATTTACGGGATTTGGGAACAGGAGTTTTTGGGTGAGCTATAGCTTTATCGTGAGTTTATATTCCTAGAAGCCTGATCGGGAAATACTTGTGCTTAAAATGACAACCCTCTAGTGAATGTAAATTAGGGGTTCGATCGGGGTTATGTCCCTAGAGAGTTTATTCAAGCTTTACAGACGACTCAGTGGGAGTACGCTACGATAACCACTATCAGGTGCTTCTGACATTGAAGATTTTAAAGTTGCTTCGTTGACTTTAATGAGTTGCATATTTTCCTAGATCTAAGAGCTAAGGGTTATTACGGGCTGCAACTGTAGATTTTCAGATTTTATTTTTATCTTGAAATCATTATCTAAAGTTTTTCGGGATAGGACACTGAAATGCTGAAGTTGCCAGTCTCCGTTGTAAGTAACGACGAAGTCTCCCTGCCTGAAGAAGTGATCTCGAATCAGAAGATTCACGGATAGGGTGAAAAACGGGGTTAGGGCTGTGAAGGATGGGGTTCTATAAATGCTAGATAATTCGATCGAAACTCAAAATGTAATTGGCGTACCGGTTACGGCCCTGCCGTTTGAAGCCCAAATCAACTGGATTCTGAAATGGGGCCGCGCCCATTTGAGCAAAGTTGTGTGTGTTGCAAATGTACATATGCTGACTGAAGCGTCGTGGGATTCCCGGTTAGCCTCAGTTTTAGAAACCGCTGATTTGGTGACCCCCGATGGTATGCCCTTAGTGTGGATGTTACGCCTCCTCACAGGAGCCGCGCAGGATCGAGTTGCAGGGTTAGACATTATGCTAGCCGTTTGTCAGCAAGCTGAACGGGAAGGGTTACCTGTTTTTTTTGCGGGCTCCGATCAACTGACGTTGGCAAAAATGCGTCGTCATCTCAAGCGTGATTTTCCCAATCTCATAGTTGCGGGCATGGAGCCTCTGCCCTTTGGTTCGATTCCGCTACCCCCGGAACAAGAAGCCCCGGTTCTGAAAAAGATTCAAGATAGCCGTGCGGGTATTGTCTTCGTTTCTTTGGGCTGTCCCAAGCAGGAACTTTGGATGGCTCAGCATCGTGAGGACATTCAAGCTGTCATGGTTGGTATTGGCGGTGTTTTTCCTGTTTATGCAGGCTTGCACAAACGGGCTCCTAGGGTTATTCGGGAAATCGGTTTAGAGTGGCTCTATCGGCTTGTGCAGGAACCTCGCCGTCTTTGGAAGCGTTACTACCGTACGATTCCACCCTTTCTCTGGATGGCTGCGAAGCAACTTTGGCAGACGGCTCGTCATCCCGGCCATTCTGTAGAACTTGTTGAAGGTTCGGCCTTTGTGGAATCTCAATCGCCCTTAGAGCAACTGACCTCGGGGAATCGTAAATAGTCACGAGGTTACGATTACGTGACCCAATACGATTACGTGACCCAATACGATCGCGCAATTAACTAAATCGATAGATGTGGGCTGCGAGACTACTCGAATTCTCCAGCCTCGTAATTGTGATTCATAATTCTATGTAGGAACGCTTAGTTGGTTTGCTACGGTATAGGAACGCTTTAACGAGATTCATTTATGCGAATTCTCAGCATTCATAGTCGCTATCAGATTCGTGGCGGAGAGGACGAAGTTTGTGATGCTGAGAAACAATTGTTAGAGCAACAAGGGCACACCGTCGAACTCTATGAAGATTTCAACCAGCGAGTTGCGGAACTGGGAACCGTTAAGAGTGCGATTAAGACCCTCTGGTCACAGGAAGCCTATCAGCAGTTGAGAAACCAGTTAAATCAGGGGCAGTTTGACCTGATTCATGTCCACAATTTTTTTCCGCTGATTTCCCCCTCGGTTTATTATGCAGCCCGATCGCTGGGAATTCCGGTGGTGCAAACCTTGCATAATTACCGATTGCTCTGCCCCAGTGCTTTGATGTTTCGCAATCAGACGGTCTGTGAAGATTGTTTGGGAAAAGCTGTGCCTTGGCCAGGGGTGAAATATGGGTGCTATCGCGATAGTCGCACGGCTAGTGCAGCAGTGACCGCGATGTTGACCTTGCATAATCAACTCAAAACTTGGACGCAGTTAGTCGATCGCTACATTGCCCTGACTGAATTTGCTCGCCAAAAGTTTATTGAGGGTGGGTTACCGGCGGATAAGATTTCGGTGAAACCCAATTTTGTTGATTTTGATCCGGGTGTGGGTAGTGGAACGGGCGGCTACGGTCTGTTCGTGGGCCGACTATCTCCAGAAAAAGGCTTAGAAACCCTCTTAGAAGCTTGGGAGAAGTTACAAATCCCTTGCCCACTGAAGATTGTTGGAGATGGGCCATTGCTTCCCTTGGTTCAACAAGCCGCGCAACGATCGCCCAAGATTGAATATTTAGGTCGTAAACCTTTACCTGAAGTTTATGACTTGCTGGGTGAGGCGATATTTTTAGTCGTGCCTTCCCTCTGGTATGAAACCTTTGGTCGAGTTGTGGTCGAAGCCTATGCTAAAGGCACGCCGGTGCTAGTGTCCAATTTAGGGGCGATCGCAGAATTAGTTATCCCTGAACAAACAGGATTCCATTTTCAAGCGGGGGATAGTTCAAGTTTGGCTGCAACCGTCGATCGATTATTATCCCAACCGCAGCAATTGCAACACATGCGCCAACAGGCACGCCAACAGTTTGAACAGAACTATACAGCAGAAAAGAATTATCAACAGCTAATGGAAATCTATCAATCTGTTTGCGCTAGGGGAACAGTGTACAAATAAAATTCCCAGGGGATGGGTGAGTGGGGCGGTGGATAGAGTGCAGACCTAGCATGATATCCCCAAGCCGCAGACGCGATCGCCAGTGCAACGTCTCAGCGCTCCTGCTGGCTATCTTCAACAGATGGTCGAAATCGCTCCTGCGGGGGGGACTGGTGCCAACAATCCTGCTCTCACCCTACAAATCCCGCCCCACTGAAGCATTCCCAGTGTAGGATCAAAAAGGTCTTTTACAAAGCTTAACCATGCCACGGGACTTGCGGGGATTTATCAAACAATTGGAGGATCGCGGTCAACTACGGCGCATCACGGCCCCCGTTGATCCAGACTTGGAAATTGCCGAAATTGCCCAACGGATGCTCCAGTGTGGTGGGCCTGCGCTCTTGTTTGAAAACGTCAAAGGGGCCGATCATCCTGTTGCGGTTAACCTCATGGGGACGGTGGAACGCATCGTCTGGGCGATGAACATGGAATCCGTCAGCGAGCTGGAAGACCTGGGTAAAAAACTAGCGATTCTTTACCAGCCCCGCCCCCCTAAAAAAATTAAGCAGGCGATCGATCTGGGTAAGGTTCTGTTTGATGTTCTCAAGGCCAAACCCGATCGGGATCTCTTCCCTGCCTGCCAACAGGTGGTGTTGAAAGATGAGGAAGTGGACCTCACGAAATTACCCCTGCTTAAGGTCTATCCCGGTGATGCGGGTAAAGTCGTCACCCTGGGCTTGATGATCACCAAAGACCCAGAAACCAAAATTCCCAACGTGGGTGTCTATCGCCTGCAATTGCAATCTAAAAACACCATGACCGTGCAATGGCTATCCGTGCGCGGTGCCACCCGCCACCTCCGCAAGGCCGCAGAACGGGGCGAAAAATTAGAAGTCGCGATCGCCATCGGGGTTGATCCGATCGTGATTATGGCGGCGGCTACGCCCTTGCCGATCGATCTGTCGGAATGGCTCTTTGCGGGACTGTATGGCGGTTCTGGGATTCACTTGGCCAAGTGTAAAACGGTAGATTTGGAAGTGCCTGCGGATTCGGAATTTGTTCTGGAAGGCACGATCACCCCTGGAGAAGTGGCGATCGATGGCCCAGCGGGGGATCACATGGGTTACTACGGCCCCGTCAAGGAAGATGCGCCGTTATTGCATTTCCACTGCATGACCCACCGCAAAAATCCCATTTATCTCACCACCTTCAGCGGTCGGCCTCCCAAGGAAGATGCCATGATGGCGATCGCTCTGAATCGCATCTACACGCCCATCCTGCGGCAACAGGTTCCGGAAATTGTTGATTTCTTCCTCCCCATGGAAGCGTTGTCCTATAAGGCTGCGGTGATTGCGATCGACAAAGCCTATCCCGGTCAAGCACGGCGGGCAGCTTTGGCCTTTTGGAGCGCTCTACCGCAATTCAGCTATACCAAATTTGTGATTGTGGTGGATAAAGATATTAACATTCGGGATCCCCGTGCTGTGGTCTGGGCGGTGACTTCCAAGGTGGATGCGGCGCGGGATGTGTTTATTCTGCCGGATAATCCCTTTGACTCGTTGGACTTCGCCACGGAGCGCAGTGGCCTCGGCAGCAAAATGGGCATCGACGCCACCACGAAGATTTACCCGGAAACAGATCGGCCTTGGGGCGAGGCGTTGCAACCCGATCCAGCTACAGCGGAGTTAGTCACCCAACGCTGGGCAGAATACGGTTTAGCCGACATCAAGCTAACGGAAGCAAACCCCAACCTCTTTGGCTACGATGTCCGTTAATCACTTCCGGAACCCAGCGAGCGAGATGATGAAGGGCTGGCTCATCTCAGATTGTCAAGCTTCGCTTAGGATATTACTGTTTGACGATAGTAACGTTGCGCGATACCATTAAGTTGTGATCATCAATTTCAAATCTAAAGAGACAAAACGGATCTTTGACGGTTTTGTCTCTAGCTATTACCCACCCAATATTCAACGGCTTGCTTTACGGAAACTCTTATTGTTAGATGCTGCAACTTCGATCAATGACTTACGAATTCCTCCTGGAAATCATTTAGAAAAACTTGTGGGAGATCGCAAGGGACAATACAGTATCCGCATAAACGATCAGTGGCGAATATGCTTTACTTGGACGAACGAGAATAATGCCGATCAAGTTGAGATTGTTGATTACCACTGAAAAGAGAGGTTTTAGAAAGATTAGATTCTAATGGTTTAGATCTTAATAAAGTGAGTGTAAACAGCCAGATTATGAATCATGATCGCCTTCCCAACATTCATCCCGGTGAAATTTTGAAATCGGAATTTCTAGAACCCCTAGAGATTACGCCCTATCGTCTCAGCAAAGACATTGGAGTTGCTCAAACCCGTATTAGCGAAATTTTGGCTGAGAAACGTAGCATTACCGCAGATACAGCTTGGCGGCTATCTCGCTATTTTGGGAATAGTCCTCAGTTCTGGTTAAACTTGCAAGCACAGTATGACCTGCGTCAAGCTCAAGAAGAAAATCAAGAAATCTATGATCAAATTCCTTTGGTGCAGTGCCTTCCTGTTACCTAGTGTTCATGCTACCTAACAAAACCCGACTACGGGATTGCCATTCCCCTTACTGAATCTGGGATCAATCGAGATGGCGATCGGTAGCAAATTCTCCCATCCCTTTCATTCCTTTCTGACTGCCTAACCCTATGTCTTTTACCTTTGAAGTCCAAGCCACTTGCTCCCAAACCAACGCCCGTGCAGGGGTTTTCCAAACACCCCATGGGGTTGTGGAAACGCCTCGGTTTATGCCCGTGGGAACATTGGCCAACGTGAAAACCGTCACACCTGCACAGCTTCAAGACACAGGTGCACAAATGGTTTTATCGAACACTTACCATTTGCATCTACAACCCGGTGAAGACATTGTGCAAATGGCAGGAGGATTGCATAAGTTTATGGGTTGGTCTGGCCCGATGCTGACGGACTCTGGGGGTTTCCAGGTGTTTAGCCTCAGCGAAATTAATCAGATTAACGATGACGGTGTAACGTTCCGATCGCCCCGTGATGGTTCCTTAATTCACTTGACGCCTGAGAAATCGATCGCCATTCAAAATACCCTTGGCGCAGATGTGATTATGGCCTTTGATGAATGTGCGCCTCCCGGAGTCGGACGGGACACGGTGGAAAAAGCCATGGAACGCACCTATGAATGGCTCAAACGTTGTGTTGCAGCCCATAGCCGTAAGGAAGATCAGGCGTTGTTTGGCATTGTGCAGGGCGGTGAATTTCTGGATCTGCGGGCAGAGGCTGCGCGGCAATTGGTGGACTTAAATTTGCCGGGATACGCGATCGGTGGGGTCAGCGTGGGAGAAGCCCCGGACGTAATCGATCAAGTGGTACAACATACGGCTCCCCTGCTGCCGCAGAATAAATTGCGCTATCTCATGGGCGTCGGCAGTTATCGCGAAATGGCACGGGCGATCGCGGCGGGGGTGGATGTGTTTGACTGTGTGATTCCCACCCGGCTAGCGCGCCATGGTTGTGCTTTGGTGGGCGGCGAGCGCTGGAATTTGAAAAATGCGAAATTCCGGAAAGACTTCCGTCCGTTGGATGAGACCTGCTCCTGCTATGCTTGCCAAAACTTTAGTCGAGCCTACATCAGTCACCTGTTACGATCACAGGAACTCCTAGCCTACACCTTACTTTCGATTCATAACATTACGGAGCTCGTGCGCTTTACCCAACGGATTCGGCAATCGATCCTAGCCGGAACCTTCACAACAGAATTTGCTCAATGGATCGCACCCGTAGAAGGACGACTCAGTTCGATCGAACCATTGACCTAACTCCCCTGGGGTGGGTGAGTTGATTGAGATTAATTGTTGAAAGCAGGCTGCATGCATCAATCTGAATCAATCGTAGGGACAACTGCTCCCTCGCCCTAGTGGACTGTCAGTTTTCAATTTGTGGATAGAGGCGCTTCAGTCGAATCCGAGCATCGGCAGTAGTAAACTGCCAATCTACTGCCTTTTGCAATTGATTACGTTCAGTGTACCAAGCC
>NZ_JBLZFX010000011.1:0-97515 GCF_050753345.1 Alkalinema pantanalense CENA528
TTTTCGGGGCGCTATCGCAATCGCAGGAAGCGGTTTGGACTCCGGCTCAATTTGATTGCGGGTCTACTCAATTTTGAACTGGCACAAGCCACTTGATTCATGCAGGAGGTCTATTCTGCATTGCCTAAACCATGGGACGCAAATGGGATGGTTAATTGACCCCGAAGAGCAAACCATTTTTGTCTATCTACCGCAACAACAACTCACCGTCTTTGATGAACCCACACAAATTTTGCCCTGTCCTGGTTTTGCGAAGGATCTCAGCTTAACGGTGGAAACCCTTTGGGGTTGGTTATCTGAGTGAATCCCTCCCAGGTTATCGATCTCGGGAATCCTGGAATCTAGGATGGGAGTCCAGTGGCATCATTCTGGAAAGTTCCGCGATCGCACATCTTCTGAAAAAGCTTGCACCGCTTGGCCGATCGTTTCCCGCAAATTGACATAGGACTTGGCAAAGGGTGGCTTCCAATCTCCCATACCCAACACATCCGTCGTCACCAACACTTGCCCATCACAGCGATTTCCAGCACCAATGCCGATCGTTGGAATGGATAATTTTTCGGTAATCGTTTGAGCCAGATCAGCAGGAATATGTTCCAAGATGATCGAAAACGCTCCCGCCTGCTCTAGGGCGATCGCCTCCTCCAGAATTCTTGCCCCTTCTGCATCGGTCTTGCCCTGCTGCTTAAAGCCCAACTGCCGCACCGATTGCGGTGTGAGGCCCACATGACCCATCACCGGAATCCCCGCCCGCACCAAGCGAGCCACCGTATCCGCCATTTCCGGGTAGCCGCCTTCCAGCTTGACGGCATGAACGCCCGTTTCCTTGAGCGCCCGCCCCGCCGATCGCATCGCCTGCTGCCAGCCTTCCTGGTAGCTCATGAATGGCAAATCCATGACCAAAAACGAATGCTTCACCCCCCGTCGCACCGCTTTGGCATGGTGCAGCATTTCCTCCAACGTCACAGGCAGCGTTGTTTCATACCCCAAAGCCACCATCGCCAAGGAATCACCAATGAGAATTAAATCCACTTCAGCTTGATCTAAAATCTGTGCGATCGCGTAATCCCAAGCAGTTAACGCCGTAATCGGTCGTCCTTGCTGTTTCCATTGGGCCAAGTGCTGAAGCGTAACGGGCATGGGACAAGTTCCAAAGTGGAGTGCAAAAAGTCTTTGACCAAGATAGCAAAGGTTCACGATCATCTGTTGCGTAGCAGTTATCCAGAGCACTCTTTAGCGCGCCCGTCACTCATCCGTCACACTCCAACCCTCCAGAAGCAGAGATCAGCAAGTCTAGTCTGACAAAACTGGAAAACCACCTTAGAAAAACGAAGGGAACCTCCGAAGAGATTCCCTCAGCTAGGAATGACCGATATGCCGTGATGACAAGACTACGGACTCCGAGACAACCAGAACCCTCTTCCTAGCTAGCTCTTAAGGGCCGTACCCAACCTCTCAGGAAGTAGTACAGCGACGTGAGGGACTCGCCAACCACCTTAGTACTGATATTGAGCGCATCCATACTCGGCAAAAAGTCCGACACCATTAGATTTCGCTCAATCAGGTCGCGACCTTTCGCTCGTTGTGCCAGGGAGCCTTTGGGCGGAATGGTGTAGAAATCCGTAGGACGAGCAATGACTGCAACATTCTGCCCCGTCTGATTGAGTTCATTGGAGAACGTCAAAGCAGTACGACTCATTTCGATCGCGGACGTGACCACCATGACTTGATTGCCGTAGTTAATCCGCCGACTTTCCAGAAGCTTACGGGTATTTTGCGCACTTTCAATCACGGAAGTACTGTCATTATCCTGAATAATCGCGCTACCAGGAATGCCAAACTGACTTTGCAGCAATCGGCTAATATCACTGGCTTCCGAGATGTTGTCAGCGTTGTCGCCTTCTTTCTTCGATCGACCCGGACGTGGCCCTGCACTGACAATGATTAAGGGCGAGTTGAACCGCTCCGCTTGATAGAGTTGCGCAGCGTAAAGAATACGATCGCCTTGCTCCGTCAATTGAACTGGCTGATTGGTCAACAGGCTAAATCGACCTTCTGAAATTTGTTCAGGAGGGCCGAAAATTGCATTTTTCTCCGGAGTCACCGATCCAGCCGGAGGGGCTTCTGTGCGGGGACGCAACTTCAACCGAGTCGTATTTTGTCCCATCAACACAATCACTCGCTGGGCTCCAGCGGGTAATGCTGACGGATCGGGCTGCGAAATTTGAATGGCTTCTAACTCTGTACGTTGAGCAACAAAGTTAGCAAATACGGGCAAGCTAAACAAAATTAATGCTGCCACTGCAATCCGCAGTAACCACTTAGAAGTTGCATTAACGCCTTTATTTTCTGCGTCTCGCCAAACGATCGCCAGAAAAATCAAGATTAATCCCAATGGGTTAAACAGCAGGGAAATAATCTGCCAGATATCGCCTAACAGCCCCTGCTCCGGCGCACCTTTAAAAAAAGTGAGCGCCGCAACCACCACCAGTAGCACCAGCACCAATCCACCCAAAAAAGCTTTGGGTAGCGCTTTGAGGAGAACAAAGCGAGCTGCGAGCGCCACCAAAATCCACAGAAGAACTTGAGTTAAGAGTAGAAATACATCAGTCACCAATAGAAGCATTGAGTCATTCCCTTAGTTGCTGTGATAATCCTCGCGCTGTGTGGGTCTTGCCAAATTGTGCATAAACTACGCCCTAGCAAAGCCGACTATCGCAACTGGTAGAGCCTCTCAAGCAGAAGCAGACCTGACCCCCAACATTGGACGATCGTCCCCCCTAATCCTGGAAGCACCGCAGCGTAGCAGTCCATATCAGTAGCAGTTCATGTCATGAAGCTTGATAGCCCTAAAGCATTAGAGCTAGGCATGGGCTTCTGTGACGAATCAGAAAAGTTGGATTGTGTGAGAATTCACATCTCAAAAAATATGAGAGTTCGCACTTCAAAACAGTCTGAGTTAGCGAGTATGCTACAGCAAGAATTACGAAACGCACGTTTTTTTTAGGGTTCGCCCATCCATCTTTCGCAATAACACCCCAATTTTTTGGTGCCAAAATTCATCTTTTGAGCTAGCCTACTTAGGTTCTATGCAATTCGAACGAGGGTAAAAGCCAGGGGAAAAACCGGACAGCGCTGAACATACGCTTAACGTTTGTTTAAAAAGTTTTGTGCGATGAGGGATTGTGGGTGAGGAGTGCAAAAGTGGTATGCACCCCGTGCGAGGCAAGGTCTGTTCAAAAAGTTCACAGTTCAATCAACAGTTCAATCACTAGTCAATTTGCAGTCAATTCATCAGGAGACGTGCCAGATGGAGTCGGTGGTAGCGATCGCGTTTTTTGCGGTTTTATTGTTCTGGATTTTTCAAGATTTGAAGAAGTAAGTCAGAGATTCTTAAGTCAGAGATTCTACAGATTCGTTGAGCATCCATCCAAATTTAGAGTGAATCCAGATTTAACCGTCCTAGGCTAGAAGATCAATCTAGTTGGTTTTTCTTGCGGAAAGCCCAAAGATGTTATCTGTTTTGTGGGGAGTAACGTAGCGTGGATATCGTGAAACAACCAGCAAAAATTTTAGTCACTGGTGGGGCAGGATACATTGGATCCCATGCAGTGTTAGCCCTACAGCAATCGGGCTATGAGGTCGTGGTTTTAGATAACTTAGTGTACGGCCACGCTGATCTCGTCAAAGACGTTCTCAAAGTAGAACTCGTAATGGGCGATACCAACGATCGGGCCTTGCTGGATCAATTGTTTCAGACCCATACCTTTGCTGCCGTCATGCACTTTGCCGCCTATGCCTATGTAGGCGAGTCCGTTAGCCAGCCCGATAAGTACTATCGCAACAATGTCTTAGGCACGCTGACCTTACTGGAGGCAATGATCGCCGCGAACGTTAAAAAATTTGTTTTTTCCTCCACCTGCGCCACCTATGGTGTGCCTAGCGAGGTTCCCATTCCTGAGGATCATCCCCAATCTCCCATCAACCCCTACGGAGCTACCAAGCTGATGGTGGAAAGGATGCTAACGGATTTCGATCGCGCCTATGATTTACGATCGGTCGCCTTCCGGTATTTCAACGCAGCTGGAGCCGATCCCCAAGGCCGCCTGGGAGAAGATCACCAACCAGAAACCCACCTGATCCCGCTTGTTCTCATGACGGCTTTAGGTCGCCAACCCTCCGTTTCGATCTTTGGCACGGACTATCCCACCCCTGACGGTACCTGCATTCGGGACTATATTCACGTCACGGATCTTGCCCAAGCCCATGTCTTGGGATTGGAATATCTCCTCAAAGGCGGGGCCAGCGATCGGTTTAACCTAGGGAACGGCAATGGGTTTTCTGTGCGGGAAGTCATTGAAACGGCTCGGGCTGTGACTGGACAACCGATTCCTGCCGAAGAACACGATCGTCGTCCTGGAGATCCCCCAGCCCTTGTCGGCAGTAGCGATCGGGCCAGGGAGACTCTAGGCTGGGCACCCCAATATGCAGACTTGCAACAAATCTTGACCCATGCCTGGACTTGGCACCAGACTCGCCATGGGGCAGCCAACCTAACCCCAGAAAAAACTACACTCTAAAAAAACTACACTCTAAAAAAAATCTACACTCTAAGCTGATGGGGAACCGATGAGGGACGATTTAGGGAACCGATAAGGGGCGAATAGGGACTGACTGTACAAGCCCTGTAGAAAACGTGAGAATAAAACCTCAGAATGCAAGTCCTACGCTTCAATGAATACGTGTCCAAAAAGACGCGATCGCAAAGACGTGCCCGTCAAGACAGCCCCTAACTGCCCAATTAACAACCCAATATTCAGTTCAGCGGAACAATGGAAGTAGCAAAAGAATTGGATCCCATGACCTCCGATCGTCCTCATACTCAAGCCCATTCCCCATCACTAGCTCGCTTAGAAGCAATCGTATTGGAAATTGGCGAGGCCGTTTTAGCGACAACGGAAACAGTAGACTGTCTGGCGACCCGTTTAGATGAAATTGCCCAGCAAGTTCAGCAACAGGGATATCAAATCTTTGCCCTCAGTGAAGAAGTTGAAAACCTGACGACGACCCACCAAACCACATTGGAACGCTTGGGCAATCTGACGGAAACCCTTGAACAAATCACCACGTCCTTCCAGAAAGATTAATGGGTAGGACTTGAATGGAGCTTGATTCGTAGGGACAACCTTGGATAGCTAATTTCTCAGCATCCTCAAGATCCGGCAAGACTCGAAGTCCGCGTCAGCCTCGCGATCGAGCAACTGGAATGCGTCATACCGCGAATCCATCCCCTCGATCGAAGGGAATACGTTGCTTGGATCAATTGCCCCATTGGATGAGATCACTGACTGACTGCAGGGAACCATCCTATGATCACTGCACTCAGCATCAGTAAATCCACCGATCTTTTGACACTTCGCCATTGGTTGCTTGGAACCTCACCTGCATCCCTGCATTTGCATAACTGCATCGTGAACCACCATATATCAACCTAACTGGGATTACCAAAAAATCGGAAAAAAGAGATTACCCGAAGGGGTAAGTGTGTGAAATTCACGAAGTGCGGCACACTCTAAAGTTAAGCGGGAAAGTTAGGCGGGAATGTAAGGACAGTGAACCATGACTCTAGCAGACAAGTTAGCTCAGGAATGGCGATCGCAGTTACAGGCAGACCTACCGGGCCACGCAAGTGCCCATGAAGCCATTGTGGCTTGGCTGCTGGGAGAAAACCAAGATCAGTTCGATACCTTTACACATGTCCAATTAGACATTGCTCGCCAAGCAATGGACTATCGGTATCGGATTCTGCGGGATCGCTATCTCAATGCCAGCCCAGAGCGGGCCTATCGCAACTTGATCCAACGCCTTAGTGGTTTATTTTTATTGCGAAATAAAATAAAAACCTGGATTTCTCTATCTCGAGATCGGCAGCGAACAGTAGTGGATGTGTTGCAGGAAGTGATCCAAGAGCTCATGCAACAGGACTCCTATCTGCAACAGCAAACTGCGTGGATCAGCCAGTGCACCACCGATCCCCGGCTACGCAATGCCTTGGTTTTAGCTGCAACTGAGGAATATTGCCTACGCCCCATTCGTAACCAGCCCTTGTTGATGTATCGCTTCGTTAACTACCTGCGCCGATCGCAGCGGGGAGGCATGACCCAGGTGCCTACGGCTGATTTTATCCGCCTGGTATCAGAAGAAGTGAACCCAGATGACGCTGATGGATCCGTTAGCCTGCTAGATGGTCAAGCCATCTCAGACTATCAAGATGCCCAAGCCCAAGCTGAACAGCGGGAAGTTCGGGACGCAGTGGTGGGCAATCTGGCGGCCTATTTAGATGAAAAAGTGGGCCCGGAAGCCTCTGCATGGCTGAAGTTGTACTTACAGGGAAAAACCCAGGAAACGATCGCAGAAGCCTTGAATATGCCCATCAAGCAGGTCTACCGTCTGCGGGAAAAAGTCAGCTACCATGCGACTAAAGTTTTTGCAGCGAAAAAGAAGCCAGAATTGGTTGCAGAATGGCTGGGCAGCTAGATTGTCGGTGATCGGCTCCAAAAATCTTCCTGCGAGATCTCCAGGGAGAGTGTTCTCATCCGGGGCTTGACCCTGTAAACTGTCCCATAGATTCGTGGGCAATCTTAGAATTTCTTGCCATTTCCCAGAGATTTTCTAGCCTGCGCAATCGCACCCTTAGTTTCAGCCAATAGTTTCAGCAGCATCCCTGAAGTTCAGGCGACCTTAATGAAACAGGCAAGCAATCTAAGAGGTTGGTGTATCGGCTTAGGGAGAGAAAGCAGTGGACAAGTTTGCAGCAGAAACACTCAAAGCGATCGCAGAAAAGCTCATCCAAGCCCGAGAAACTCAGGGAATTTCTTTGAATGAGGTGTCTGCTAAAACCTACATTCCGCTGCGGATTTTAAAGGCATTGGAGGCCGCAGAAACCTACAAGCTACCGGAACCCATTTTTGTTCAAGGCTTTATTAAGCGGTATGCCGACTTAGTGGGACTGGATGGCACCGCCATTTCCCACGAATTCCCGCTGGCTCAGACGACGAGTAGCATTCCCAACCCGGTGATCACCCAGGCTCAATCTGTCCCAGTCCGACCATCTGAGCCCTTGATGAAGCCTCCCATTCAGGCTCCTGTCCCGAGCACTTCTCGTAGGGAATCGGGTAGACCCAGCACTTCAAGTTTTGTCACCCCAAATTCTTCAACACCAGCCACCGATCGAGCCAATGTTGCTGCCCCGATCACTGAACCGATCGCCAGCCGAAGCACCGCTCTTCAGGATCTTCCCAGTTCTTGGACGCGATCGCCCGATCGCCCAACGGAACAGACCCATTGGCGACTCCCGATATTGGGCGGCATTCTAGGGGTGGTTCTGCTAGGGAGCATTGTGGTCCTTCTCAGTCACAATCTCACACCTAAGGCCACCACCGAACCCAGCACACCCACGAATGCAACGACGAATTCACCGTCCCCAGCCTCTGAGTCTCAACCGATCACAGCAAAATCCACGTCATCAGCTCCCCCAGCAGCCCCTAGCTCTTCCCCACCAGCACCTCAACCGGGGGCTATCACCGTGAGTCTAAATGTGACCGATGAGAGTTGGGTAGAAGTGGAAGTCGATGGCAAAGTCGAAACTTCCGCCACATTGCCCAAGGGAACCCAAAAAACTTGGTCAGGACAGAAGCAAATTATTGTTTACTCAGGCAATGCCAAGGGCGTTTCCGTTTCCCGAAATCAAGGTGCAGCCAAAGCCTTGGGAACTACAGCTGATCCGAAGGGAATAAAATTCACAGCAGCCGGTGAAAGCCCCCTCTAGCGCAAGCCGAACTCTCGCTTGGCACTCCCCATCACATAGACATTGTTTTTGGCAATCAAGATAAATTGCAATCAAGATAAATTCAGTGTCCATGGAGTTCTCCAGTGGGGAAGTTCTCCGTTACAGGTTCTCGATTAGGCAAGCTATCCCAGTAGGTACAATCCTTAGGGTCAATTCCGTTCAGTACTATCAGCGAGTTCTGACATCGGAAATTTCCTAGGCAGACTGACCTGTACAGGCCACTATTCGGCATGGGGAACTCGGCTTGTATTTCCTTTAGAATTTCTCCAGAACTCTTCCTTGGGTCGGCTCTTTTAGACAGCCCCTCATCCCTTACAATAGTTTGGATTTCTGCACCTCAAGATTAATTGCCATGCCGCGTCGTAATGACCTCAAGAAGATCCTGTTGATTGGCTCGGGCCCGATCGTGATTGGACAGGCTTGCGAGTTTGACTATTCGGGGACGCAGGCATGTAAAGCGCTGCGTGATGAAGGATATGAGGTCATTCTCATCAACTCCAATCCGGCCACAATTATGACGGATCCGGATACCGCTGATCGTACCTACATTGAACCCTTGACGCCCGAACTAGTCGAGCAAGTGATTGCCAAGGAGCGTCCCGAGGCTCTTCTGCCCACCATGGGGGGACAGACTGCCTTAAACCTTGCAGTCACCTTGGCCAAAACGGGTGTTCTGGATCGCTACAACGTTGAACTCATTGGCGCAAAGCTACCCGCGATCGAAATGGCAGAGGATCGCAAACTCTTCAAAGAGGCCATGGAGCGGATCGGCGTTGGCGTCTGCCCCTCTGGCTTGGCAGAAACGATGGAAGAAGCCAAGCGCATCGCCCAGGAAATTGGTAGCTACCCATTGATTATTCGTCCGGCCTTTACTATGGGAGGCACCGGCGGCGGCATCGCCTACAACCAAGAGGAATATGAAGCGATCGCCCAATCCGGGTTAGACGCTAGCCCCGTTTCACAGATTCTGGTTGAAAAATCACTACTGGGCTGGAAGGAATACGAACTGGAAGTCATGCGGGATCTCGCAGATAACGTGGTAATTATCTGTTCGATCGAAAACTTTGACCCCATGGGCGTCCACACTGGCGACTCCATCACCGTTGCTCCGGCGCAAACGCTAACGGATAAGGAATACCAACGGTTACGGGATGCCTCGATTAAAATCATTCGCGAAATTGGCGTTGAAACCGGCGGCTCCAACATTCAATTCTCCGTCAATCCCGACACGGGCGAAGTGATTGTGATTGAGATGAATCCGCGCGTGTCGCGATCGTCGGCCTTGGCCTCGAAGGCGACGGGCTTCCCGATCGCAAAAATGGCGGCGAAGTTAGCCGTGGGCTACACCTTAGATGAAATTCCCAACGACATCACGAAAAAGACGCCCGCCAGCTTTGAACCGACGATCGACTACGTCGTCACCAAAATTCCCCGCTTTGCCTTTGAAAAATTCCCCGGTTCCCAACCCACGCTGACCACGCAGATGAAGTCCGTGGGAGAAGCAATGGCGATCGGGCGGACGTTCCAGGAGTCGTTCCAAAAGGCCCTGCGATCGCTGGAAACGGGTCGAGCGGGCTGGGGCTGCGATCGGGAAGAAACGTTACCCGCGATCGAACAGATCCGAGGCAGCCTACGGACACCCAACCCAGAGCGTGTCTTCAGCCTGCGCCACGCAATGCTGATTGGGATGACCGTTGAGGAAATCCATGAACTGACGGCGATCGATCTCTGGTTCCTGGATAAGTTGCAGGATTTGCTAGAAACGGAGAAATTCCTCAAATCGACTGCTTTAAGCAGCCTCGATAAGGATACCCTGTATGCCATCAAGCGGAAGGGTTTTAGCGATCGGCAAATTGCCTTTGCCACCGGAACCCACGAAGATGAAGTCCGCAGTTATCGCAAATCCCTCGGGGTGATTCCGGTCTACAAAACTGTTGACACCTGCGCGGCGGAATTTGAAGCCCTGACCCCCTACTACTACTCCGCCTACGAAACGGAAACGGAGGTGCGGCCTTCGGATAAGCCCAAAATTATGATTCTGGGTGGGGGACCAAACCGCATTGGGCAGGGGATTGAGTTTGACTATTGCTGTTGCCATGCCTCCTTTGCCTTGCAGGATGACGGCTATGAAACGATTATGGTCAACTCCAACCCGGAAACGGTTTCCACGGACTACGACACCAGCGATCGCCTGTATTTTGAGCCGTTGACCAAGGAAGATGTGCTCAATATTTTGGAGGCAGAAAATCCCAAGGGTGTGATTATCCAATTTGGCGGACAAACGCCGCTGAAGTTGGCAGTCCCGTTGCAACAGTATTTAGCCAGCGATTCTGCAACCGTTGAAACCAAGATTCTAGGCACGTCACCGGATTCGATCGACACTGCCGAAGATCGGGAGCGGTTTGAAAGAATTCTGCGGGAGTTGGACATTAAGCAACCCGCCAACGGCCTCGCCCGCAGTTACGAAGAGGCGAGGGAAGTGGCCAATCGGATTAGCTATCCGGTGGTGGTGCGGCCTAGTTACGTGCTGGGCGGTCGAGCCATGGAGATTGTCTATTCCGATGCGGAGTTGGAACGCTACATGGTCTACGCCGTGCAGGTGGAGCCGGATCACCCGATTTTGATCGATAAGTTTTTGGAAAATGCGATCGAGGTGGATGTGGACGCGATCGCCGACGCCACGGGGCAGGTAGTCATTGGCGGCGTCATGGAGCACATTGAACAGGCGGGGATTCACTCGGGAGATTCCGCCTGTTCCATTCCCACGGTTTCCTTACCCGATAACGTGCTGACGCAAATTCGCACTTGGACAATCCAACTGGCTAAGGCCCTCAAAGTGGTGGGCTTAATGAATATTCAGTTTGCGGTGCAAGGCGACCAGGTTTATATCCTAGAAGCCAACCCCCGCGCCTCGCGGACAGTTCCGTTTGTGTCTAAAGCGATCGGCAAACCGTTAGCTAAGTTAGCAGCACGGATCATGTCTGGGAAAACGCTAGCAGAATTGGATCTTACATCGGAAATTATTCCAACCCATATTTCGGTGAAGGAAGCAGTCTTGCCCTTTGAAAAATTTGCGGGAACGGATACGATCCTAGGCCCGGAAATGCGATCGACGGGCGAGGTCATGGGCATTGATAGCAACTTTGGAACAGCCTATGCCAAGGCGGAATTGGGCGCGAGTCAACGGCTACCCCGCGAAGGCATGGTCTTTGTTTCGACCAATAATCGGGACAAAGGGCTGGTGGTGTCAGTGGTGCAGGAGTTTATTGATCTGGGCTTCAAGATCGTGGCTACCAGCGGCACACGCCAAGTGCTGAAGGAGC
This sequence comes from Alkalinema pantanalense CENA528, assembly GCF_050753345.1. NCBI lineage: Bacteria > Bacillati > Cyanobacteriota > Cyanophyceae > Leptolyngbyales > Leptolyngbyaceae > Alkalinema > Alkalinema pantanalense. The sequence goes on from NZ_JBLZFX010000011.1 coordinate 11,173, forward strand.
ACGGGTTAGAGGTGGAGTTGGTTTATAAACTCCATGAGGGACGGCCCCATGTACTGGATTGGATTAAGAATGGTCAAATTCAATTGATTATCAACACGCCCTCGGGAGAAGAGGCGCAATCCGATGGACGCACGATTCGGCGGGCGGCGCTGATGTATAAAATCCCGATCGTGACGACGATCGCCGGAGCTAAGGCCACGGCAGCAGCCATTCGATCGATGCAATCCCAGAGCTTGGCCGTCAAAGCGTTGCAGGATTATTTTTAAGGGCTAGAGCGGTTTAATCTTGAACCGGGCAAGTTACAAGTCAATTACAAGTTAGCAAAGAGGCTGGGGCCAGCATCACACGATCGCGCCCCAGTCTTTTTGCTTGATAGAGGGCTTGGTCAGCCCGGTCAAACAATTGCACCAAGGTTTCCTGGCGTTGCAGCACTGCCACCCCAAAGGAGGCGGTAACGTGACCTACCTCCGGGATGGGGTGATTAGCGATGACGGTTCTCAGCCGGTCTGCGAGATGCATCAACTCCGTTTCAGTTTCTCCAGGCACGATGACTAAAAATTCTTCGCCGCCCCAACGACTGAGGATATCCTGTTTGCGCAAATGGCTTTGGCAAGATTGGGCGATCGCTTGCAGCACCTGATCGCCGACTAAATGACCATAGCGATCGTTGACTTGTTTAAAGTGATCGACATCGCAGAGAATGATACCGATCGAGGACTCCGGCTGTTCAAATAAGTTTTGAAGGAATTTTTCACCCGCCCTACGGTTAAAGATTCCAGTAAGTCCATCCTTTTCAGCAACCTCCTTAAAATGCAACCGTTCAAGATAAAGTTTAAAAACAGCATCCTGAAGCTGAGAGTAAAAAAGGAGCAACATAAAGTTAATTGCCATGGAAGGCAATAGCGTAATTGCTAGATCAATGCCACGGGGAGTCAATAACTCTGACAGATGGAACCCAAAATAAATTCCTATCGGTGCAGCGATCGCGATCCAAAGAACAATGGCTAACTGTATGGCTCGCTGAGGCCGAAGAAAGATGACAATCCCCGCAATCAGCAGAAACAGTCCCGACGAAATGGGCGGAAAGGTATCCACCAAGCGTCGATCGGGATGTATCCAGGCATCCATGAGAAAGAAGTATTCCGGTAGCAGAAAAATTAAGCAACTCCAGCCCAACGTGAGTTTGATGACGAGGGGGAGTTGCTGAGGCACTTTCAGCAGGTACAGCAAAAGGCTGATGCAAAAGACAACGGTGGCGGGTGGAATGACCCTCGACAGGAAGTGTGGCTGGGGTTCAAAGGCGTGGAGAACTGTTGCCAGCAGTCCTGCAAGGGCCATAACCATTAGGATGAAAATGGAGGCTTTGCGCTTGAGGGCATCTGTGGAATCGTCTGCTTGAAAGATCATAAGAGTCATCCTAAAACTGAATTCAAGATAGACAAATTATCCAGTTTTTGACCCCAAATGATTCAGACAATCTCAAATCAAATGATTAAACGAGGAGTACACTTTAATGAAAAGAGAATTAAAAGTGCAAAGTTCTCTGTGATTCAATTCAGTGAGGTTTTTTCTCATTTAGTCTTTTTTCAATTACCATAACTTGTTTATTGCTTAGTCTTTATTGATCTTCAAAGTGACTTCATAGTCATTGGGTGAAATGACTTTCCCACTGTGTCGATCGGGGCTGAGTTTGGACAACCGAATGGTATAGCCACGGTATTTCACAACTTGTTCTCTTTCTACCGTATTCAAAATTGCAGTTGTTATCTTGCGTTTGCGCTGGAGTTTTAACTTCACTTCTGCATTGCCTGCCCAATAACAATTAACTTCGATCGGACAGCGACTATCTGTTAACACTGAGTCAAACGTTAGCTTAATTGGACTCTGCGAAAGCACGACTTCCTGCCCTGGCTTGAGGAGCAATTCTGAATCGATCGGAACTGCATTGACCCGCAAGGCCACAAACATCCAACTCAAGCAAAAAATTATCACGAGTGCAATCGTCTTTTTCATAGAGGCTTTTTTGTACGTAGGCAACCTTAGCTTATGCATAACTGTAAGAGCTTATGCACACCTAATAAGTTAGAACCTGCAAGTTAGAACCTGAATACACGTTAAAACTCCAGAACCGCATTAGGTAATGAGAGCGATCGTAATTTTCTACATCATCTTAATATAATTTTTTATTATAATATAGTTATTAAATATAATCAAAATTAATGTTTAAATGTATTATTCTGTACTTTTCGCTACAGTTTTTTAGCTGCTATAGTAGGTTTAGAAGAAAACAGTTAGGAGAAAATAAGATGTCTACCCAAGAACGTGCTCGGGCTTTGATGGTTAACCAACGGCAAAATCTGCGTAACCGGAAACAGTGCATGACTAGCCGCTATGCCTCCGGTCTAGGGCTGTCTACGGATACCGTAGGTTCCTTGAATCAAGTAGAAGGCGATATCTATCGCGCAGTTTACAATCGAGGCCAAGTGGGGTTGAACTAAGCAACTTTGGCAATATGCCTAACTTTAGAAATTAGCAAACGATGAGTTAGAGTTGGGGCGAATTTAGAGTTGATCACAAATACAGTCCTTTGCTTGGCCGATCGATACAGCAGCCCATAGCAGAACAGGTTTCAGGTGTTGTATCTGTTCCTTGTCGTTAGGCAATCCACTGTAATGCGTGACTAAATTCGGCTTTAGCCATTCAAGTTTCGTCGCTCAAATAATTTGACGATCGTGTTTTTCCACAGTAGGAAAGACACGATCGTCTTTTCTTGAGATTAAGTTGGTGAACTACTAAGACAGTGTGTTTTCCAACACACTGATACTAACCAAGACACTTAATCAACACACCGCATATCAGCCAACACACTGCATATCAGCCAACACACTGTCCACCGAATCATCACTTGGCAGCAGAAAAAATTGTAATGCCATTACGATCGGGATCCACAAAGCTGGCTACAACACCACCCCAATTTTTGGTTTCGGGAATACGGACAAATTCCACTCCTTTACGCACTAGCGATTCATAAAGGGCATACACATCATCCACTTCAAAGGAAACTCCCGTGAAACGTCCGGCTAACTTCCAATCTTGCTGAGCATCCACATCTACAATTTCCACCACCAATTGCACGGCTCCCGCCTCAAACAAAAGAAAGCCCTTGTCCCGGCCATCTTCCTTAGGCACCCAACCCAGCAGATCACAATAAAAAATCTTGGCATTCTCAATGTCCGACACGAAGACGCGCACGGCATTTAGTGACCAGTTTTGTGCCATGATTCTTCCACCCCAGCACTAGCAATGTGCTTTCACTCTAGCTTGGCTGTTCAGAAAATTTGTGACGCCCTTAACTAATTGTCAATATTGTTTAATTTTGCGTTGTTAATGGTGCTCGATCGCGTTACACCCCGACTAATACATTCCTGCACTCGTCGCCACACCTGTTCAACCAGATCCGGCGCATCCGCATCAAACCATTCCACCTCAGGACAAGCACGAAACCAGGTGCGCTGGCGTTTAGCAAACTGACGGGTATGCAAAACCGTAAGCTCCTCTGCTTCGGACAGGGAAATGCTGCCCTGAAGATATTGCCGCACCTCTTGGTAGCCCAGCGTATTCAACAACGGCAACCTATCTCCATACTTCTCTACTAACTGTTTCACCTCTTCCACAAATCCCTGGGCAACCATCTGTTGGGTACGATAGCGGATCCGATCGTCAATCTGAGCGGATTCCAAGCCAATCTGCAAAATAGGATAGGCCGGGGGATGCTCGCCCTGTTGTGCCGTAATCGGTCGGCCTGTGGCGTAATACACTTCCAAGGCTCGCAGGGTGCGCACTGTATCATTGGCGTGGATTTTTGTTGCCGCGATCGGATCCACCTGCTGCAAGAGCGTATAGCACCAGGACTGGCCCAAGTTAACCAACTGAGCTCGCAGGTCGGGCTGGGGTGCCACACGGGGAATCTGCATCCCGCGCGTAATCGACTTAATGTATAACCCAGTGCCTCCGACCAGCAGCGGCCAGGTCGTTGGGTGAGATCGGCCCCAATCGATCAAGACCTGATTCACTTGAGCTTGAAAATCTGCCACGGTCAACGTTTCCGTGGGATCGCAAACATCGATCAAAGCATGGGGCACCTGTTTTCGATCTTCGATGTTCGGTTTAGCAGTTCCAATGCTAAACTCTCGATACACTTGCCGCGAATCCGCACTAATAATTAGGGAATTCAGCCTTTGCGCGATCGCGATCGCCAGTCCTGACTTACCAGAGGCCGTTGCGCCGCAGATAACGAGCAGGCCGGGTACTATCAGGTTCGACATCTTTAAATCTGGTACAATTGAATTACTAATGGTGCCCTGAAGTAGATGCTGCGATCGGAATTGCCCAACTTGAGGTTCAGGGGCATCTATGGATGGTAATTGAGCTGAATCGATCCCTGTCATAAACCTGTCGTGAAATGGCTCTAAAATCGCCTGGAAGCCTTTTGTGTTAAAATTTAGGTGATATTTGCTATATTGAATCGGCTGCAACTGATTGTTCTGGATCGCGGATATGCCGTAGCTAGAATCCCAGAAGGCACTGCTGTTTATCCCGGTGAATTCTAGTCAGCAGCATCCAGTTCAAACCAGTTAACCCACGTTAAACCTGCCCAGACGGAGAACGTCACCCATGACTAACAACTATGGCGCTCAACAGATCCAAGTCCTAGAGGGGCTGGAGCCTGTGCGGAAACGCCCAGGGATGTATATCGGGAGTACCGGCCCTCGGGGGTTGCATCACCTAGTTTACGAGGTTGTGGACAACTCCGTAGACGAAGCTTTGGCAGGGTATTGCAAAAATATTGATGTGGTTATCCATGCCGATGGCTCGGTGGAGGTCACGGATGATGGCCGGGGGATTCCCACAGATCTGCACCCTAAAACAGGAAAATCAGCCCTGGAAACCGTTCTGACCATCCTGCACGCAGGCGGCAAGTTTGGCGATGGTGGCTACAAGGTGTCTGGCGGTTTGCACGGGGTGGGGATTTCCGTGGTCAATGCACTGTCGGAATGGGTAGAAGTGACCGTTTGGCGCAATCAGAAAGTCCATACCCAACGCTACGAACGGGGAATCCCAACAACAGAATTGATCGCCAAGGACGGTGCAGGCAATAAAACGGGGACATCTGTGCGCTTCATGCCTGATGTGTCAATTTTCACTGAAACGATCGACTTCGACTACAACACGCTGTCCGGTCGGTTGCGAGAGTTGGCCTATCTGAACGGTGGAGTCAAAATTGTCTTTACCGATGAACGGGAAAAGGCACTCAAGCATGGACAGCCCCACAGCGAAACCTATTTCTATGAAGGAGGGATTCGCGAGTATGTCAACTACATGAACCGCGAAAAGCAATCCCTCCACGAAGAAATTATCTACATCAACGCTGAGCGCAACAATGTGCAGGTGGAAGTGGCGATGCAGTGGTGCGTCGATGCTTATAGCGACAATATTTTGGGGTTTGCCAATAACATCCGCACGATCGATGGCGGCACCCACTTGGAAGGCTTAAAGGCGGTGCTGACCCGGACGCTAAACAATGTGGCTCGTAAGCGGGGCAAGCTCAAGGAAAATAATCCGAACTTGGCTGGGGAAAATATTCGGGAAGGGCTGACAGCGGTCATTTCCGTCAAGGTGCCGGATCCGGAATTTGAAGGCCAAACCAAGACGAAATTGGGCAACACGGAAGTGCGGGGAATTGTGGACTCCCTAGTCAATGAGGTGCTGACGGAGTATCTGGAATTTCGGCCCCAGGTGGCGGATTCGATTCTGGAAAAGGCGATCCAAGCCTTTAACGCAGCGGAAGCCGCACGGCGGGCAAGGGAATTGGTGCGGCGCAAGTCGGTGCTGGAGTCTTCTACTTTGCCGGGTAAGTTAGCGGATTGTGCTTCGCGGGACCCTTCGGAATCGGAAATCTACATTGTGGAAGGCGATTCAGCAGGCGGATCGGCGAAGCAAGGTCGCGATCGACGGTTCCAGGCAATTCTGCCCCTGCGGGGTAAAATTCTCAATATTGAGAAGACCGATGATGCCAAGATTTACAAGAATACGGAAATCCAAGCCTTAATTACGGCCTTAGGGTTGGGGATTAAAGGTGAGGAGTTTGATGCAGGGCAACTGCGCTACCACCGAATCATCATCATGACCGATGCGGACGTGGATGGGGCGCACATTCGAACCTTGTTGCTGACGTTCTTCTATCGCTATCAGCGGGAAATGGTTGATCGCGGGTTTGTCTATATTGCCTGCCCTCCGTTGTACAAGCTGGAGCGCGGTCGTCAGCATCACTATTGCTATAGCGATCGGGATTTGCATCAACGAATTGCCGAGTTTCCGGCCAATGCGAACTACAACATTCAACGTTTTAAAGGGTTGGGTGAAATGATGCCGCAGCAATTGTGGGAAACGACCATGAATCCGGAAACGCGGACGTTGAAGAAGGTGGAAATTGAAGATGCGGCAGAGGCCGATCGGGTGTTTACGGTACTGATGGGCGATCGCGTAGCTCCCCGCCGGGAGTTTATCGAAACCTATGGGCCAAAGTTGAACCTCGCGGATTTGGATATCTAGATTGTTGGTTTAGCAATCTAGGTTTAAGTTAGAGTCGCAGATCGAGCTTCGATCGGCGACTCTAATAAATGGGCATAGTCTGAATGGTCATAGTCTGTCAATTACTGCAGATACAGTGATCAAACCTTAAATTCCTAGAATTGGGAATCCCCTGGGATTTGCATTCTCAACCTTTTTTAAACTAGAGCACTTTTCAAAATAACAATGAATACTCCTATTGAAATGCTCAGTTTGAAATGCTCAGTTTGAAATGCTCAGTTTGAAATGCTTAGCAGACTCACTCACGCCCAAGGGTGGGAGAAATAGAATCCATTGGGAATCTTTGCTGTCATCCTTTCTGGAAGAGCCTTTCAAGACAAATTCTCGAACTATGGTGAAAGCTTTGTGAAATCAAAGCTCTCGCCATAGATTTCAAATAGGCTCTATAAACCACCCAATACACAAAAACCAGTAAGCCCAAACCAAACTTAAAATGCTAAAGGCATTGGCAGGCTAATTGAGTAATGCGATCGAAATTTTATCGGCGGTATTCACCAACGTATCTTGATCACGAATAATGGTTTGGGATAAAAGTTGTTCAAAATAGGCGCGCTGTCACCTTCATGAATCAACTGCGTAACCGGATGCACTTCTCCACCAATCCATAATTTTGATTCCAGACCCGATGCTATGAAGCAATCCCAGTGAAATCACACTGTTGCCAATAACTCAATCTCTAGGGGTGAGACCTTGTTTTTGCAAGCGAACAATTCCATTACCGGAAAGCCCTGCGACTATCACTATATAGACTTTTTTCTATACCTTAAAAAGTCCCGAGGCGATGAAACCAATTACCAGGAACCGCTAGACTGGAAAGAGTGAAATGTGCAGTCTAGACTCAAGGAGCAGCGATCGTGAATCCGGATCAGGTTGAAGCAATGATCACGGCTGAAATTCCGGATGCCAAAGTTCAGGTTTTTACCAATGATGGCTCCCACTTTGAAGTTGCCGTTGTCTCCAACGCCTTCGCAGGCAAGCGCCGCGTGCAGCAACACCAAATGGTCTATGCAGCCGTCAAGCAAGCCATGGCAACCGAGGCTATCCACGCCCTCGCACTCAACACCTTCACCCCAGAAGAGTGGGCGGCCAAGGTGTAAACGTCTAATTCAAATCACTCACTTGCCACCAAAACTATGACACCAGAAGTAAAACAGCGGATCGACGACCTGGTTAGCAACAACAAAATCATGGTCTTTATGAAGGGCAACAAACTGATGCCCCAGTGCGGATTCTCCAATAACGTCGTACAAATTCTCAATGTCCTCGGCGTTCCCTTCGAAACCTTCGATATTCTCGCAGACTACGAAATTCGCCAAGGCATCAAAGACTACTCCAACTGGCCCACCATTCCCCAGGTCTACATCAACGGTGAGTTCATCGGTGGTTCCGACATCATGATCGAGTTGTACCAGAATGGCGAACTCCAGCAAATGGTCGAAGTCGCTCTCGCATCCTAGGTACTTCCAGTCCTCGCACTTTAATCTCCTTGGACTTTAATCTCCTTCCAGAAATCACGAACCCCTCTTCCACAGGTTGGTTGAGGGGTTCATTCCTGCCTAGGATTAGTAATAGCCCAAGTCCCAATCTGGCTGAGGCTCTGGCATCTCAAAATTCGAAGCATCGTATAAGTAGCGAGTTATCTCCTCTTCTAAACGATTAATTTGGATCGGCTCGAGGCTATCGCTATGACGCAATGCGGCAATGTAGCCATCCAAGTAGAGACGAAGGTCATCAAAACGATACCCACGATTCCAAAGCTCTACAAGGGCGTCTGAGAGCCGTTGGTAAAAGCGGATGGTGCGTGCATCTTGAAGCATAGGCTCCTAAAGGAAAGCTATCGTAACTCTTATCTTAAGATCAATTTTCCTCGATCCTCCATGGTTTGATGTAGAGATTACACGGTAATTTAATCTCTGTTAAGTAACATTGCGTGAGTTGGAATACGGAGACGATTACCCTAAAAACCGCCAGGGATCTCTCTCCACGTCCAGATGAATCCCCCAAGAGCAATCAAATAACTGAAAATTTGTCAACTCTCTTCCCTAGGGCGTAACCTGCTTTACAAATCCAAACCAAAAGGCTTTGCTAGGCTGTTGACGTAAGTTTCAGGCATTCACCCCCGTGGGATCCGTTTGTATACAAATTATCGAGGGAAATCCGCACCTGCGATCGCTGCTCGGGTGGCACCTCCAGCAGGCGGGTTACCAAGTATTTCAGTCCGCCGATTGCATGCAGGCTCGTGAAGCCTTCCAAGCACGGCAACCCAATCTCGTAATCGTTAGTAACGATTTGACTGGGGGCGAAGGTCTTGAGTTTTGTCGCTGGCTCCGTCAGCAGCCCCAGGTGATGATCCTCATGTTGTCTGCCCAGGCAACTGAGGCGGACATCGTACAAGGGTTACGTGCCGGTGCTGACGACTATTTGACCAAACCCTTTGGGATGCAGGAGTTTTTGGCGCGGGTCGATGCCCTCACCCGACGGGCACGGATGGCTGCGCCCCCTGCATTCCTAGACTATGGCACCCTGAAAATTGATCTGGTGCATCGGCGCGTTCGCTTCGCTGGGGAACGCATTGAACTGACGCCCCAGGAGTTTAGTCTGTTGTATGTTCTGGCCCAAGCTGGGGGATCTCCCCTCAGCCGATCGGAGCTTCTACAACGGGCCTGGCCAGATGAAATTGATAATCCGCGTACTGTGGATACTCATATCCTTTCGTTACGCAAAAAAGTTGAAATCGATCCCCATCAGCCCAGCTTGATTCAGACTGTACGGAATGTGGGCTATCGCTTGAATTTAGAAAGCTTGAATTCCACTGTGGGCCGTCCTCCTGCAAACTATCCTCCGCCGAATATCGCGATCGCCCGATCAGTTCCCTAGCGTTTTTGAGTGAGCATAAATTCGATCGCTGCCCTTACCCTTTCCTAGAGAGGTTCATTCCACTCTGTCGCCAGTTGCTGACGGGCCTGGGTCAGTTGAACTTGCAAATTGGCCCAGTCAGGTTGATCGGTAAACCATTGCCCCCGTCGATCGGCTACATACAACGCTGAAGAACAAAAAGATTGGATCCATGGTACGTCATGGGTTGCAGTAATGACTGCTGAGAGATTTTGTTGCTCTAGCAGACATTCCGTTAGTTGTTGCATAAAACCCATGTCCAAATAGGCTGTTGGTTCGTCTAGCAGCAAAACCGCTGGCTGAGCAATCATCCCTCGCGCGATCGCGATCCATTGACGTTGGCCAGCGGAGAGTTGCGGTTCTGTTTTCGTGAGCCACGCGCTTGGGATCGCCATCTGAGCCAAACAAGCCTTAACATGATTTTCGATCTCGTTAGGGGCTAAGTTCCTCAACCGCAGCGGATATTCCAACGCCTGCTGAACTGTCATGCCCAACAACTTCGGTTCTTGGGCCACCCATACTATCTGCTGCCGTAGTGTCGCAATAGGGATGCGATCGTAGGGTTGCCCCTGCCAGAACAAACGCCCCTGTGTCGGTTCAATTAACCGATTCAGCAACCGCAAAAAAGATGTTTTCCCACTGCCCACCGTCCCCAGCACAGCCCAGCGATCGCCGGGATAAATTTTCCCAGAAAGGTCTTGAAAAACTTGATAACCGGGTAATGCAACGGTTGCGCCTCTTCCAAACCACCCTTTGGGACGGGTTTTTGCCTGTTGCCCTAAAATCAGCCCGACTGCCTCCATCTGGATCAGCGGGTTCCCGCGTCCGGCAGGATGTCCATTCTGTTCAATCCCAGTCAGCATTCCGATGACTCCGCGCTCCCCGTTCTTTGATCGCCATTCCACCGATCTCAGTACTGCCCACCCATCGCTATCCCGATTGTCCAGACGTCAATCAGCAACAGAAACAGCGTAAACACTAAAAGAATCACATACATCCAGGGTTGGGATAGGGGCTTTACATCCCTCGTGTCGATTCCCGTTTCTGCCTGTACCCGGCGCACAAATCGCGCAAAGCCTACAATCCGCATCGGCAGGAGAAATCCCTCCCCCGATCGCGTCACGAAATAGTAGACCAAGCCACCTTGCCCTGTACTTCTGGGCTTCAATGCAGCAATTTCGCCCCAGGCTAACTGCCAGCCTTTCCGAAACACTGGGGGCACCCAAGCGGGATAGGTCACTTGCACCCCCTGGGCATCCACCACGACCCGCTCACTCAAGGCACCATAGAGCGCGATCGCGCCGAGGCCCAACCCAACCCACAACCAGGTGGCCGGAACCGGCGCTTGGGTCAACTCCGCTAAAAAGGGCAAAGGAATCGTCAACGCAGCATACAAGCTCAGTAATGTCCCACGAATCAGCGGCGAAATCCGAAAGGTATCCACTGCCTTCTGAGAGGGATCGATCGACTGATCGGCCAGGTTAGGCTGAACTATTGCATTGCTAGGGTGAGTCACCCCATCAGAACCAGAAGGATGGGAAGAAGGTGGCAAGTCTTGCGTCACAGGAAGTTTGACCAATAACCGTACTTCTACGATGGTCGCATAGGTTGAGGGAGTGCGACAAAGCTGATTTTACGGATGATGGCAGCGGCTGGGATTGCTTACATAGGAACATGCAAGATCGAGTATCTATCTATGCTAGATGCAACTCAAGAACTCACTATCATTCGGATGCCCAGGCATCTTGATGCCGCAGGGGCAGAACAATTGGCGGATCAATTCAACCAAAAAATTCAACCCTACAGTGGTGTCATTTTGGATCTGAGCCAAACCCATATTGTGGAACTAGACGCGGCCCAGGTACTGATCCAAGGACTCACAATCGCCAAGCAGCGATCGGCCAAGTTATCGCTCATGGGGGTGCAATCCCATATTGCGGCCATCTTATCCGCCACGGGTGTCCTTCAGCATTTCCGGAAATTGGAAGCCGCCTAGCCATTTCAGTTGAACTTCGGTGAATTATTGGCGATCGAGGACGGTTTCCCACGATCGAGCATTCCTGGGGATCATTGCCCTACCGTGAAGCAATCGATAACACCAATCGAGAACAGTCCCAATAGAACGCTTTACGCAGAACTCCAAGACTGAAGCCAATCAACCAGAATAGGATTGAACACATCAGGACATTCGTCGTGGGGGCAATGGCCTGCCTGGGGAATTTCTACGAGCTTGACCGCTGGATTGAATTCGACAAACTTGCGGGCAAGGCTAGGTGGAACCATGGTGTCTTGGAGTCCCCAAACCAACAAAATTGGAATCGAAATTTGAGGCAAAGCGTAACGGGCAGTGTACTCCGGTGGGAGTTGACGCTGCCCTTTCACCATGCCTGCCAGGGTGCGAGCGGCACCAACTTCATGGGCCGGATGGGTGAGAATTTCGACCAATTCATCATCAATATTGCTGCCATTGGGATAGGCCCCCTTCACCCACGATCGAATCCGATGAGGTTGGCGAATCCAGCGGAAAAAAGGGACGAAAATGGGTGACAGTGTAACCAATCCTTTCATCCAGTTGCCCAATGGTTGGACAATTTTTCGGATCCAACCTGACATTTCTACTGCGGAAAAGTCCGGCAAGTTGATCAGGGCTAATCCCGCAACCATCTCCGGATGTTTGGCAGCCAATCCCACGCAGACAACTGATCCCAGGGAATTACCAACCAAGACAACAGGGCGGCGAATAAACTGCTGCCAAAAGTCGTAGACCTGTTCCACCCAAAGGGCAGTGCCGTAGGCGGCGATCGCCTTTTCGGATGAACCAAAACCGAGTAAATCTAAGGCGTAGACCGGATGGTGCTGACTCAAGACAGGAACATTATGTCGCCAATGCCCAACCGAAGCTCCAAATCCATGGATCAGGAGTAGCGGAATCTCCGAAGAAGCTGGTACGGGGCTGCTGTAGCTGTAGCGAATTTTCCAGCCCCGCCAAAACCAATCCCGCTGAAACCCAATTCGATCGTGCCAAGACTGCTTAATTGTCACGGATGCCTCAATCAAAGCGTTAGATTCGTCTTCTATTCTAACGATCTGCCCCCTGGCCGTTCTTGCTCTAATCCCTCATTAAGAAATAAGGGATATTAAGTTAATTAAATTAAGGAAGTGGAAGAATCGACAGTGAAGTGAGTAGAATGGCGGTTACAAACCTTAGGGTTTTTCCAAGCCTCATGTTTGGCAAGACAATGCTAAGTTTTTGAAGTTGCTTCAATCAACGCTTAATTTTTTTCAGCTTGAGTGGGGCTAGTTCAAAATTAGGTAGATCCAAATAGATAAATCCAAAGTAGACCTAAGGAGAGCTATTTGGGGCATACTTTTAGCATGCCGAAAGGCTAAGTTGTTTTGTAAACTGAGTTGTTCAATTATTTAATCCACGTTAACCAACGGTGCCTGTGACGGAAAGAGAAAGAGAAAGACGATTTAACCGCGATCTGCCGATGATTAATGAGCGCATTCGCTTCCCCAAGGTGCGGGTAGTGGATAGCGACGGTGGTCAATTGGGGATTATGACCTCTAGGGAAGCCCAGCAACTCGCTGATGAAAAAGAGCTTGACCTAGTGCTGGTGAGTGATAAAGCTGATCCACCCGTCTGCAAAATCATTGACTACGGTAAGCATAAGTTCGAGCAGGAGAAAAAGGCCAAAGAGGCCAAGAAGAAGCAGCATACCGTTGACGTTAAAGAAGTCAAGATGCGCTACAAGATTGAGGATCACGATTACAACGTGCGCATCAGTCAGGCAGAACGGTTTCTGAAAGCGGGAGACAAGGTCAAGGCCACCATCATGTTCCGGGGTCGAGAAATCCAACATAGCGATTTAGCTGAGAGTCTCCTCAAACGAATGGCAATGGATCTTCAAGAGATTGCGGAAGTTCAACAAGCACCTAAAAAAGAAGGTCGCAACATGATGATGCTTCTTGCACCCAGAAAATAAACGCTGATTGATCAAGCATCGATTCAGTCAGTTTTAGAAGGTATCTGAACGAGGTGCCTTCTTTTTTATGGTTGATGGACTTTTCCAGGTGATTACGGAGTCGATCGAGACTAAGAATAAATTTTCCTCCAGGGTGGACTGACAGTATTTAGAATAAAGGCCATCGGGGAATACTGAAAACAGCCTTTTCAGCATGCGCACACCCATGTTTCGCGAGAGCGCATAGATGACTACAGGAATCCAGGAATCAACCAGAGATAATTTCGGTAATAAATTTCTCCGATGGATTAATCTACGTCCGGGAGAAGGGGAACGTACTTTCCTGATGTTTGCGTCTTATGCGGCAACGTCAGTGGGCGTGCTCTGGCTTGAAGCTACAGCGTCAGCTATGTTTCTGGAGCACTTCAGTGCCGATCGCTTGCCTGTTATTTACTTGGCAAGCACTCTGATCAGCATTTTCCTAGGATCCATTTATGGCTGGTTGCAATCCTTTGTGGCCATGCGATGGTTGATTGTCATAGTCGCGCTGCTTATGGCTACGCCTTTGCCGCTCTTTGTCATGGGGTTTGATGCCCCGGAGGGCTTGGCAATCGCAGGGTTGACACTATTTCGAGTCTCCGTGCTGCTAATGCGACTATGGCAGCAAGTGTTATATGTACTCAGCGATCTCAATACCACGATCACCGTTAACCAGCTTTTTAATATTCGGGAAATTAAACGCGCCTATCCTCTCATCAGTAGTGGTGTGCTGGTAGCTGATGTATTGAGTGGGTTTGCGCTACCTTTGGTTCTTAGTCGCTTAGGACTTTCAGGAGCCATCTGGGTCGCCTTTGCCATGATGCTGACGGGAGCAGGACTGCTTTTTTCAATCAGTCAGCGCCAGCAGCGATATTTCCGCAGTTCTGTCCGCAGAGAATCTAGTAATACGGAAGCGACGAAGCAACTGCGGGGCCAGTCTATGAACTACCGCTGGTTGTTGTTAGTCTTTTTTGTGCTGGCTGAATCAATGTTCCTGTTAGTGGACTTTCAGTTCTCTAAACAACTGGAATCTCTGACCGCAAACCCGCTGCAATTATTTGGGGATGTTGGAGCAAATGTAACCCGCAGTGAAAAGATTGCAGGCTTTTTGGGGTTGTTCCAAGGGGTACTTGGGATTTTGGAACTGATTATGCAATGGGGGCTCTCCCCTCGCATTTTAGAGACCCTCGGTATTTTCACAACATCAGGATTATTACCCATTCTGGTGTTGGCCTTTGGGAGTGCGATTGCCTTACTCCCCTATCTTCCTCAGATGGGTGAACTGACGGTTGTCGTCTTTTGGATGATTGTTGTCCTCAAGTTTTTCTATGAACTGATTCATTTCACCCTATTAGCCAGTGTGAGTCCAGTGTTATTCCAGCCCATTCCGGCCCGCTGGAGTAATGCAATCCAAGCCAGTGTTCGGGGATCAGCAGAACCGATCGCCACAGGATTAACGGGGGGACTGCTGTTAGCTTCAGTGGTGCTTGGATGGCAGCAAGCTCTAGGCAGTAACAATTGGCGCAGCACGCTATTCGGCGGCATGATTTTGCTGGCCGCAGCTTGGCTGATAACGATTTGGCTGATTCAACGGGATTACGTCAAAATCTTGGTGCTGAGTGCCCGTCAGGATCAATTGGGCATGAGTTCTAATCCTGCCACGATTAAAGAACTTAAGCGAGCCGCGATCGATGCACTCAGCAAACCGGGCCTAGAGGATTCTCGACTGGCTTGTATTGAGTTGCTGTTGCAAATTGATCCCCGTAACGCGACGGAAATCCTAGCACCGTTACTGCTAGCCTTTCCGCCCCAAGCCCAATGTCGGGTGTTGGAATTTATGGTGGAGCACCCGAATCCTGAACATATTGTGTCAGCACGTCGGTTGATTAATTTCTCGGCTCCACCGGAGGTGGTAGCCGCTGCCCTAAGATATGTATTTTTAACGGATCCGTATGCTGATCTAAAGGAACTGAGTATTTTTATTCGACCGCAGTCTCCACCCGCAATTCGAGGTACTGCGGCGGCTCTCATGGTGGAGCTTGGCAATCCGCAACAAAAAGCTGAAGCAACCAATGTTTTACGGCTGATGTTGACCCACGCCCAGGAACAAGAACGATCAGAAGGGTGCCGTGCAATTCGTCACCTCAAGTATTTGCAAGCTTTACAGATTTATGTAAGTGAAATCGTCAAAAAAGAACGATCTATCACGGTACGGCGATCGGTTCTGGAAGCAATTTCGATGACCCATTACGAAAAAGGCTACCCGGCTTTGGTGGATGGGTTATACGACTCTGAAACTCGTCATGTGGCAATGCAATCCCTAATTCGCCTGGAAAATGAATCCCTACCTAGGTTACAGACCCTAGTAACAGATTGGCGACAACCCGAGTCGGTACGCAGTTCCGCTTGGATGGTAATTGGGCAAATCAGCACAACGGAAGCCCTCGATTTTATGGTGGAGCGGTTGACCACGAGCTGGGGAGAAGATCGGGCCCATATCCTGCGATCGTTGATCAAGGTTCCTAAAGATGAAGGGATTGAAGTAACAGCTGAAAAACTGGGCCGATCAGGGATTGAAATGTTAATCGAGCAGGAGATGATGCTGATTGGTCAAACCAGCGCCGCAATTTTAGATCTTTCCGGGCAAATTACCCACCGTTCCTGTGAAGAAATGCTACGCCGAGCCCTGCGGACGATTCAGTTAGACTGCGTCGATCGACTGTTTATGCTCATGCAATTTCTCTACGAACCCGACACAATCCAAGCAGCAGCCTTTAACCTCAAATCTGGTGCATCAGATAATATTGCCCAGGGACTAGAAATTCTGGATAACAAACTAGATATTCCGCAAAAACGGGCGTTCTTAATGATTTTGGAGCGGATTCCCCGGACGCAGTCCGGGCGAAATACGCCTGGTATGAAATTGCGACGCACGAGTCATCGGCTCAGTCGGCAGGAACAGTTAGAGCTACAAGAACAACTACAAAGCTTAAATAGCTTAATTACTTACCAGCCTATGGAGCCGAGCGATCGACTAATTCATCTCATGGATCTACGGCACTTTTTGTCCGATTGGGTGTTGGCCTGTGGATTTCATTTAGCCCGAGCTGAACAGTGGTCCCTAGAACGTCACCATGTTTTGGGAGGGCTCCGCAGTTCGAGTGGCTTTTTGAGAGAAGCGGTGTTGGCCTATTTACAGTCGATGTACCCAGCGGCTTACATGAATGTCTTACCTCGCATGAAAAATGATCCTGAGCCTATTTTGCGGGTTCATATTCGAGAACAACTGGATCAGCTAGGGGCAGAGTTATCTAGGCCACTTACATCTGGATCCGATGATGACGATATGCCAAACACAGCTATTCTAGGCCCGATGTAAGTTCGAACATTGAGGGTAAGAGCAAAATTCGGAGAATTCACGAACCATTTAGGACACCTATTTTTATAGTCTGTAAAACAAGCTTGTAACCATCTTGTTTAAAGTTTCCTGAGGGTGGAGTGGTTTGTTTGTTATCATTGCAGCCACTATCCGTAGAATATTCTTAATGACGCCTTGATGGTTTTTTTAGGGCATACTCAGTAACAAGGCTTTTAACCTCCAAGCTCTTAATCTTCCAGCAACATGCTGAATCTGTTTGACCGATTATTACTGGTGCGAGGAGTTCCTATTTTTGAGGAACTTCGGGAGGATTTTTTGATCCGCCTAGTTCCAGTTATGGAAGAAGAGATTTTTGAAGCCAAGCAACCCATTATTCGTCAAGGCGAAGAAGGGAGCTCGATGTTTATCATTGCTTCTGGTCAAGTCAAGGTTCACATCGGGGATCAAGAATTAAAGCGTCTGGGGCGGGAAGAATTTTTTGGTGAAATGGCACTCTTTGATTCAGAGTCGCGATCGGCCTCGGTTACTGCTTTAGAAAGATGTGTCTGTCTGGAATTGACCCAGCAGCAACTCTATTCCGCGATCGATGAAACGCCCGGAATTGCTCTGAACCTAATTCGTATTCTTTCGGGGCGGATCCGCAAGCTCAATCAAGAAATTAATGAATTACGGGGCTCAAGTAACGGGGCTAATCCAAAAGCAATGCCCCGCGAAGTGGCAACCCGTGTTAAGCGTCCCTAGCAGAATCTATTGCAAATCCATAGCCGTTTCATCACACAGATGACTCACGGGGTTAAGTCCGGTTGGGCTGTCCGCTCGAGATACTCTTTGACGGTATATAGGATTTCACTCCGCACTTGGTCGTAGTCGCTGGATTGACACCAGGGCTTCAGGCTCAGAACTGTAGAATGGGCTCCGATCGCAATCACCTGACCCACGGCTTTCGGGTGGGTAAGAACTTTGGGGTGATGTTCGGCAATCGCTAACAGATCTTGAAATGTGGGTTGGAGAGGCCGATCTCCAATATTGATGCGAATATCCACTCGTCGAGTCCCAAGAACCGTCTGATTCTTTAACGTACCGCTAAAAAGTTGACTATTGGGAATTGTAATCCGGACATTATCTCCAGTAACAATGGTGGTAGAAAACAGGCCAATACTATCCACGGTGCCAGAGACGCCACCGCCTTCGATCGTATCCCCTACTTCAAAGTGCCGAAAACTAATCAACATGATGCCTGCCGCCAAGTGGGAAAGACTATTCTGAAGGGCGAGACCGACAGCTAATCCTGCTGCCCCAACAATGGCAACTAACGTTGTTGTTTCAATCCCGATTGTGTTGAGCGCCGCAATGATGCCCACCACCCAAATCACAATTTTCAGAACTTGCAACAGAAACCGCTGCAAAGTAGGTTCAATGCGTTTGAGAAGTCGTTTGCTGATGGAAACGCTGAAGTTTCCCACCCAGTTTGTGCAGAGCAAAATGACGATCGCCCCAAGGAATTTGGGCAGAACTTGCCAACTCCAATGAGCTAGGTCATCATTGCTCAAAAAATCGGTAACTGTCATACACCTTGCAGACTCACTGACTTGACACCTGACAGCTAACTTGCCCGTTGATAAAGGCGTGCTGCTCAACAATCAATTTCACCATGAACGGTGAATATTTCGGCAAGTTTCACCCCAAGTTTCATCCCAATTTGCCCCTTGGGATCGAAGCAGCAAGTTCATAGAAGATGGCTTTAACAATGTCTGAAGAGCAAACTTACTAACGCAGCCTCTCTAAAAATTTCCTAACTAAATTTACGATCGCAGGTAAACTGGCACTGGGTGTCTTGGGGCGTGATGATTATTCCTACCAATGCACAACTGAAGACTTGCTTTGATTTGTGTCAGCGGTTAACGTTGATGTATCGTTCGATCGGGCTAGTCTGCTTTGACGAAACGTCCGGCAACATTTTCATCTTGGCGGGTGATGAAACCGAAATTCTAATCTATCCAGATGGTCGATGGAGATTTCAAAAATGAAGCCTAATTTCACCACAATGAGTCGTGCTGCCTTGAAATCCTACCTACTCTCCCATCGCAATGATGCGGATGCGATGAGCGCTTATATTCAGAAAATTAGTGCCGAGCCAGGATGGGTGGAATGTTCAGCCTTAAATTCCCCAGATGACTTAGATAACTATCCAGAATTTTTGGAGAAAGTTCGTCGCGCGGGGCAATAAAACCACCATCCTGAGCCCGAGTCACCATCAACCCGAGTCACCATCAAACTGTGTTCTCTCTTGAGTAATACCACCCTAGATATTGGGTGAGGACTATACCAAGCTTTGGGATAGAGAGAGGTTCTAAAAAAATTCTCCTACAATTGAGGAATCGTTCCCCCAGGTAGGTTTATTTATGCTTTTCTCCCTAGAGCAGATTTCTAGGCGGTTAGAAAGTCCTAGTGTGAAAGATCGGAAGTTAGCACTAGCTGCTCTAAGAGAGGTACCTCCTGAGGACGCAGTACCTCTGATTAAAAAAGTGATCCACGACGAAAATCAGCAGGTTCGATCGATGGCCGTATTTTCCCTCGGGCTCAAGCCAACGGAGGAATGCTTATCGCTTTTGATTGAAGTTTTACAGACAGAACCGGATTATGGTGTGCGGGCCGATGCGGCGGGTGCATTAGGCTACCTCGAAGATGTTCGAGCCTTCGAACCCCTAGTGCGGGCGTTCTATGAAGATACGGAATGGCTTGTGAGATTTAGTGCAGCAGTTGCCCTAGGCAATCTCAAGGATCCGCGAGCCCGCGATGTGTTGGTACAAGCACTGAGTAGTCCGGAAGTCATCTTACACCAAGCTGCGATCGCGGCCTTAGGCGAAATTCAGGCGATCGATGCTGTAGATGAAATTCTGCGGTTTGCCCAGGCGAAGGACTGGCTGGTGCGGCAACGGTTGGCAGAAGCCTTAGGCAACTTACCTACCGAAAAAAGTTTATCGGCGTTGAAATATTTAGCAAAAGATAGTAGTCCACATGTTGCTGAGGCGGCTCGACTGGCTCAACAACGATTAGAAAAATCTCCTTAAATATATTTGTTGGCATAACACAGCTGGCGACCTTAAGCCAAGCACAGGAATCAGCACGATCGTCAAGGTTCTTTTGCAAGTAGTCTCCAAAAGCACCCTCACGATCGTGCCTTGCTGGCTCTTTAAGCAACACAGGATGTTGCAGCGCAGAATTATGCGTCAGCGTTGCGGAATTCTAAGAGCATGCCTCCAGTCGTAATGCCCTCTTGCTGACCATAGCTACTGAGGGTTAGGGACTGGAGATTTCCCAAGAGAGGCTGTGCACTCAATTCCAGGAGCTTAAATCCAGGCAAGTCTTTCTCGAACTGGGCTTTTAGGGACGGCCAGCTAACTTGTAAATAGCCGTTGTTGGGAGTATTGAGCCCTTTGAAACGACCGACAGCACTGGAAGAGGCTGAACCGTCTTTGAGAATGGTGTCTAACACCTCGATCGAGGGTGCAAAGAGTTCATAGTGATCGATAGAAGTGTGCACGCCTGCCACCTGGACTTGTAAAGTTCGATCGGGCACAGTGCGATCGAACAGCTTACGATTGTTCACGCTACCAGGACGGTCTAGGGCAACCGTAGGGGGGGATGCTAATCGAGTCCAGGCATCCACACTCCGTTGTCCAAGTTGAATTTTGCCCGGAGTTAGACCTTGCTTTTGCGCTAGATCGTTCAAGTGTTGAATCCCTTGCTGGAAGGCAGTTTCATCACTGCGATCGACCACCAGAACCCAATCCTGGGGCGCTTTGGCCGTCTTAGCGGGGAGTAGAGCTAGGGCATATTCTCCCTTCACCCAATTGAGTACATCATCCGTGAGTGTAAGATGCCAGCGAGATTCTAATGATTGAATAGGTTTTTGGATCCAGTCTGACAGTTTAGAATAGCCCTTGGTGCCTTCGAGGATACCTTGCCAAGTGGATTGAAGTTGGGTACCAGCGGCAATGAACTGGCTATTAGCGGGCAAATATTGCAGGGCTGCGATCGGTTGAGATAAAGTTGCAACCTCTGTACGATCGCTAAGCTCGGTAGGCACCAAAGCAACGTCGGCCACTAAGCCTTGGCGATTCGCAGAGAATCCGATCGCCAGTCCTTGGTACGTGACAGACTCCTTACCCGTTAAGGTATCCAATTGATTTAGAATGCTGCGATCTCCCAGGGCTGCGGAGAACTGAGGCAAGTTGAGATAAGCCAGTCCAATCCGTTTACTGGGCAAATGGGCGATCGCGCGTTGATAGTTCAGCGAGTTGGCTAAGTTCAGATCAGGAGCCTGCACGTTACTAATCGCATTGCGCAAGACCTTAGGACTATTGGCAAACAAAACAAACCGATCGCCTACGACAGCACTGGCTAGGGTCAAGGGGATGTCTAGGTTCGATTGTTTGACCTTGCCGTAAATAATTTGAGTCCCTTGGTATTGCTCAAATACTAAATCCTGGGGAGCAATGGCTCGCTTCTGCCAAAATAGTTGCAGAAACTCCCGCGATCGCTGGGTATTTCTGGTGGTCAGGGCGAGAAGATAGCCCACCTGATTACCCGTTTCTGCATCCCGATCGACATCTAGATTCGTAATGGCTGCCGTGATTTCATTGCCTAGCCAGGGTTTAATGGCTTGCTCGTAGCCCACATCACTGGAACCGAGTAGGCTATCGCGAAAGGCTTCAAATTCTTGCTGCGTTTGTTTTTTCAAGGTAGCAGGAACGAGAGCTTGACGCACTGCGGCCAATCGATCGGAATTGACCAAAAGAGAAACCATCGCCGGAGCATTTTTGGGAATAAAAATCATGGCGGTCGGTTCAGACGTGACGCCACTACCAAACACCCCCCAGGAGCCTTGGGTGAACATCCAACCGAATCCCAGCAAGATAATCAGGATGGGAATTGCGACAACAGCAGTCAGGGCAGAAGAGAGTGATTGACGTTTCATGGGCAATCTGGCTTAACCAATCCAGGGTTATTATTCCACATGGTCTCAGGTCAACAGAATAACGCTTCGTGTTCCGTAATGGTGTTCCGTAATGCTACAACATCAGCAACGAGAGAATTAGAGTCTGGAAATCTGGAAATTTAGGCTCAGAAACGGTAGATGCTTCCAGCACCCCTAGCTATCGCAATCGGCCCTAGGATTTGCAGCAAAGGATCACGATCGAACACTCACGATCACCAGAGCTTTAGATCCGCAATCCCTCGGTCGATGCTCAAGGATAGCTATGCTGAGAATAGTTAAAATTGCGACATCGCATCTTCCCTTGGATGGACGCTAGGTAGCATGCTCGAAAATGATACGGTTCCTCAATCCGACAATACGGTACCCGAGATGTCCGATCCACCTTCTGAATCACCTGAGGATGCTACTTCAGATTCAGCAACAAACCACATGACGATCGAACAGTGGTTAGAGCGCCTACGCAGTAGTGATCGAGCCTTTTATAACATGATGGCGATGGAAGTTTGGTCGATCGCGAAGAGCATGGATACCCTAATTCCGGGGTTTTGGCATCGCTTCATGGTCAATCGTCGGGAGGCGATGCAGAAGTTTTTAGCTGAGAAACGCACCCATGGAACGGAGTCACTCCACTCACAGGATGATTCGACAAGGGAACCCGCAGAGCCGATAGTAGGTGCAGATTCGGTCATCAATCGAGAACCAGAGTTTGACTCAGAGTTTGACTGGGATACGGACTAAAATTTCTGGATCTGATTCTCAAGACGGGAGAAGTATGCCACTTGACCTTTCTGGATCTTGGCAGCTTGACCTTGGCAGCTTGCATTAATGATTACCTGACCAGAGAGCTTAGGGATTTGCAAAGAAATAATATCCCCTCTTCATTCCCCTACCCTCCTACCCTTTTACGCTCCTACCCCTACCCAATTGGGATTTTATTTATGCGCTGTTCCCTTCGTCTCGACGGAAGACCCAAACGGGTTCGTGCACAAGGAAATTCTTTACCGAAAGTAATGTGATTTTCTAAACTTGTAGTTTACGGACTTAAGTAGTTTGATCAAGTAACTAGTAATAGGTTCTACCCGTTCTCTAGCGTCAATGGTTTTTGGATGCGGTTGGAGAGTCCGCTGCATTTAACCGACTCAACGCCCATAAAGGAATTACATAGATTTGGAATTTCTTCTGTGCATAACCATTGATGTCTTTGAGAGAGATTGCATGGAGCCACTGATTCTCCTTCACCCCAGCCTTAGCCCTATGAAAGCAACTAGCCTCTCTGTTTGGAAGCGGCTCAAAAAACGTGAAATCACCGTGGATGAGGCGCTTGAGCTACTAATCGATCGCGACGGAAATGTCATTTTTGAACTGCTCGATGGGGAAGTGAGCGATCGCTTCATGCGACAGTTCACCGATCGTCGATCTCTCCCGACAGCAATTCCGCTGTTGCTGTGGCGTAATTGTTACTATCTTGGGTGTCCCAAGGCACTATCCCCAGAAGAGTTAAAGGCGATAGGGGAACGAACGCTGACGGAAATTAAAATCGTTCCCATTTCCGAAAAAAGCTATCGCACTTGGTACCATCTCGCCAATTTGTCCCGTAGTACAATTAGTGCGGATCCGTTGGTTAATCCTTTGACAGGGGAACGGGAACAGGAAGACATTGGCCAAATCACCGAGCTACACCTTTCCCGTGCCGAAGACCAAATTGGCCGGATTAAAACCATTATTTCCGGTGCTTTGCGCAACCGAGCCAGTGATATTCACCTAGAACCGACCGCAGAAGGGCTGCGGGTACGCTACCGGATTGACGGGATTCTGCGGGACATCACAACCCTCCCCCCGGAAATTAGTCGGCGGGCGATCGTGGCCTTGAAAGTTATGTCCAGTATGGATATTGCCGAAAGTCGGCGGCCCCAGGATGCCCGGATTGGGGAAAGCTATGCCTCCGGTGAGCAAAATGAAATGGGCTTGGATATGCGGGTTAGTACCTTGCCCTGTGTAGGCGGAGAAAAAGCGGTCATTCGTTTGTTGCCCCGCGAAAACCCCTTTTCCGGTATGGATGAACTAGGGTTTACGCCCCATACCTTGGAAATCTACCAATCTTGGCTCAAACAACCCCAAGGCATGGTTATCTTCACAGGGCCAACAGGATCCGGTAAAACTAGTACTCTCTACACCAGCTTGCAGACGATCGCGACAGAATATGTCAACGTCGTCACCGTTGAGGATCCAGTTGAATACGTCCTGCCCCGGATTACGCAAACCCAAGTCCATGAAGCAGCAGGCATGACCTTTGCAGCGGGGTTACGATCGATTCTGCGGCAGGATCCAGACATCATCATGGTGGGAGAAATTCGCGATCATGAAACCGCAGAAACGGCTGTCCGAGCAGCTTTGACCGGACACCTTGTACTGACAACTCTGCACACCAACGATGCCATTAGTGCCATTCCCCGGTTGAAAGATATCGGCCCAGATCCCGGATTACTCAGCGATGCGCTCTTAGGTGTTGTCGCCCAACGTCTAGTGCGCAAGGTCTGTCCCCACTGCGCCGAGCCCTACAGTCCCACTGAGAAGGAACTCACGATTCTGGGGATGACCCGTGAAGAAGCCCAAGCCCATACTTGGATGAAGGGCAAAGGCTGTGCCCGCTGTTTCAACTCTGGCCATTTAGGGCGAGAAGCCATTATCGAATTGCTAAATATTGATGATGCAATCCGACAAATCATCTATGAAGGCACCATGACCCAACTCCATGGATATTTAGCCGAGAGTAACTTTGAGTCGTTTCGGATGGCAGCGATCGCCAAGGTTAACGCAGGGGTAACGACGGTGGATGAGATCCTACGGGTGTTGCCCCACAGTGCCTTAGCCCGTCGCAAAACCGCCCGCCCCCATACCCATATGAAAGTAATTAACCCACAGGCAATCTAAACAAGCTTGATCAACAGTCACTCTAGGCGGGCCATCATTCTAGGCAGGCCAGAGCCATCAGGTCTATAGAGGTAGGGACGCTATATAGGAAATCTGATTCAGATGAACAAACTAGTGGTCTGTCAATTTTGATTTTGTGCGTTAGTGATCTCCAGAATCCTTATGGAATAGTCGATTTGGAATAATGTCACTCACAATTTTAAGCTTGACGCTCCACTAGATTGATGCTGGAGGGGGAAATCGGGGTTAAGCAGCATGGTAGGCTAGCGGAAACTTTTTGCAAAGCTTGAGCTAATCAGCATGTTTCAACCCACCCTACCCAGCATCAGCGTTGTAGACTTGGCCCAAAAATTAACAGATGCGCCGCAGACCTTTCAATTGGTCGATGTCCGTGAACCAGAAGAATTGGCGATCGCACAACTACCCGGTAGCATTAGCTTGCCTCTCAGCCAGTATGAACTGTGGTCGCAGGATATTCACACCCGTCTAAATGCAGATCAGGAAATTGTAGTGTTGTGCCACCATGGGATGCGATCGGCCCAAATGTGCCAATGGCTCCTAGGGCAAGGCTTTACCCAGGTCAAAAATATTACCGGAGGGATTGATGCCTATTCTACCTACGTTGATACGGGGGTACCTCGTTATTAGGTGGGTAAGGCTTGGGTCAAGACTGCTCGCCACAAGCCACGACAGAAAAATAGATCTGCTATCTTAAGGTCACAGAGTGCAACCATTGCCGACACTTAGCAGCTTCTTCCAGAAGCCTGTTGAGTGGGTCGGGCGATCGTCTTCGATCGTGACACCAAGGCCCCCAAAGCTTGCATCCCATCCAATTTTGTTCAAAATCTGCTAAAACCCCAAAATCTGCTTAAAAATAGTATTTTCTCAGACCACTTCTTCTGGATCAAACTTTTTGGTCAAATCATTTTTACACAGTTCTTTTCGTTAGGCTGTTTCGTTGGACTTCGTTTAGCGAACTTGTGAAGTCTCTATTGCAAAGTCTCTACTAGGCAACTATCAACCCCGTCCCATTGCCTGATTTCTACTTACCCTGATTTCTATTTCCCCTGATTGCTACGCCCTTAGTTCCCTTTCCCAGTTCCTTCAAAATGTCTATTCAAATCACCCTTAACAATCGCCAACAGCAAGTGCTTTGGGCGACCGTCCGCCACTATGTCGCTACCGCAGAACCTGTGGGCTCGGAAGTGCTGGTTAAGGAATATAACATGAGTGTCAGTTCGGCGACGATTCGTAACGCCATGGGCTTTTTAGAAAAAGCGGGACTGTTGTATCAACCCCATCCTTCGGCAGGACGCATTCCCTCGGATTCGGGCTACCGTCTTTATGTGGATCAGCTCATGCAGCCGATGCCACAGATGTCCCCTCAAGTGGAACGGTTGTTAGCCGATCGCTTGCAATCCAGTAGCTGGAGTGCAGAGGCAGTCCTGAAAGGTGCAGCGCAAATTCTGGCGACCCTGAGTGGTTACATCACGTTGATCACCACCCCTCTGACCCACAGTTTGGAACTGCGCCATCTACAACTCGTGCAGATAGATCCTACGCGGGTAATGCTCATTATTGTGACGGATACCTATGAAACTCAGTCCGTCCTCATGCCGTTACCGGCGTTAGATGAGCTTGAAGATGCCGCACTACTCGAGCAGGAATTGCAGATTCTGTCCAACTTTTTAAACGATCGCCTACGGGGCAAAACCTTGGTGGATGTACAAGCAGTGGATTGGCGGGAATTGGGGCAAGAATTTGAGCGGTATGGCAGTTTGCTGACGGCGATCGCGCAAGAAGTTGATCAACGGCTGGCTCAGGTTTCTGCACCCACCCAAATCTTGATTAGTGGCTTAGCGGATGTTTTACGGCAACCCGAGTTTTCGGAATTGCAACAACTACAAACCATTCTGCAATTGCTGGAAGAAGGCCAGCAGCAGCTTGTCCCCCTAATTTTCGATCGACCCCAAAGCGGAGATTTACAAACCCAACGAGATCGTCGCGTTACCGTGCGCATTGGAGCCGAAAATCCCCTGGAACCCATCCGTTCCTGCACACTAATTTCCTCGACCTATCATCGAGGCAATGTTCCCGTTGGCAGCATTGGGGTGCTAGGGCCAACCCGCATGGACTACGACAGCGCGATCGCCCTCGTAGAAGCAACCGCAGATTATTTGTCAGAACGGCTCAGTTAGGATGCTTGCAGGTTAGACGGCGATCGCTTTAATAGTTTGCGCACGAGATCAGGAATCTGCGAGGGCCGTTCGGCGACAGGCACCCCTGCCCGCTTAAAAGCAGCCACCTTGCTTTCGGCTGTACCAATATCTGGGCCAAAGTCCAACGTTTTTGATTCAATAATGGCCCCTGCATGGCCGATACGACGATTGCGGGGGGCAGTGTGGCCTGCAATGTAGGCAATCACTGGCTTATCGATCGCCTCAGAAATGTAGTGGGCCGCCCGTTCTTCACTATCGCCGCCAATTTCTCCCACTAACACAATGACTTCTGTTTGATCATCCTCTTCCAAAATTTGTAGCCATTGGGGAAAGGTTGAGCCCACGATCGCATCACAGCCAATACTGACACCGATCGATTGACCAATACCTGCCCGCGTCAACGTTCGGGCAATTTCATAGGTCAAGGGGCCATTGCGAGTAATCAAACCCACATTTCCCGGCATGTAGAAATCAGGGGGATGGATCCCTAGCAAAATTTGTCCCGGCACAATGACACCAGGGCCATTCGGCCCCACAACCAATGTTTCCGTCGCCTCTGCCTGCCGAACTAAATGCACCATATCGAGGGGCGGAATCCCTTGGCTAATCAAAATAATTTGCCGGATTCCAGCCCGAATAGCCTCTAATGCTGCATCTAGAGCAGCATAGGGATGGGTGCAAATTACCGTAGTGGAAATCCCCCGCGAAATCGCCGGAATCTGCTCCACCATGTCATAGATGGGAATGCCTGCAACTGTATCTCCCCCATCGCCCGGACTCACTCCCGCCACAATATGGGTGCCGTAAGCTTTCATTAAAGGCGCATAGGTCATCCCTAAGGGCTCGGCAATTCCCTGAATAATGACTTGACTAGTTGGAGCAAAAATCATAAGGTGTCGAACTAACTGAATGGCTCACGACGGAGCTGAGTGTCACAGAACCCAAAGACTTACAGAACTCAAAGACTTGCTATCAATAAACAATCAACTAATCATTAAATTTGTTAATGATTAAACTTTTGATGGCTGAACCATGTAAACAAACTCATCAGGAAACCTTCGTTTCAAGATTTTTCAAGGAAAGATTAAGAGCTAACTAAGGAACAACTGAGTAAAAACTGAGTTAACAGGATGACTCAGCAACAAGCTTGCAAATAGCCTCATTGGATGAACACACAAACTAGGAACAGACTCATAACCAACCGGGAAAAGTTCAGGAATAGGTTCGCAATTAGCTCATAACAATTTTCAAACAGAGAGTTTTTGCAAAACCGGGGTTTCAGAGGAAATAACTTTGCTTAACTAGTAGAGGTTAGAAGTCTGTGCTATGGACTATAAAACGGTTCTCTCTAAACTCGCAAGATGTCCATCATTTAAGACTTTTTATGACATACAGGAAGAATACTAATACTTCTGTCCTACATGTCAAAACCTGTTTAGCCTCATAGTTGCGCTATTTCCTATAGGATAACGATTTCATCCGAGGGCTGTTGATAGATGGATGACATTAATTAAGTTGCCCTTATGTTTGGAGCTAGGCCACGAAAGAGAAAGAATTTCCGTGAAATTACGGAAGTGACGAAGATTAAGTAACGGTTAAAACTAGCTTTTGTTTCGTTTAACTCGACTCATCAGTTCTTTAATGGATTCATCCAAATCTTCTAGGAGGACGATCGAAGTTCCGTCCAGGGTTTGCTGAGCCGCTTCGTAGTCGTTGCCGACAATCCGCACAATAATTTGGGGGGTAAAGACTACACGACTGACGATCGATTCTTCCTGTCCACGGGCGTAGGTACGCATGTTACGGGTGTGAGTCTGCAAAAACTTCACTAAGGTCTGGGCAATGTCCTGACAAGACACAATTCCACCCACCAAGTTGATCAGAATAACTTTGAGTTGGGATTGTTGTCCCATACGTTCCAAACCTTGCTCCAACCGCTGGCAGAGCGTGTTTGGCACCCATTGGTGGTGGGTTTCGCTACCAATATTGAGAAAACATAGCGGTTTACCACCCATTTGGTAAACCAAATCTAAGGTTGCCATCGTGAGGCCCGCACCGTTGCAAATGAGACCGATCGCGCCATCGGTTTCCATGGTCATTTGCAATTCCGGCTGCCGATCGAGGGGATTGACGATCGGAGATTCGCTGAGATTTGCCAGATCAGGATGGCGTCCCAAGGATCCATCGTTGACTGTAATCTTGCCATCTAGCGCCATGATTTGACCTTTGCTATCAACGGCTAGGGGATTAATTTCAATCAGATCTAAATCTTTGTCGTCGAGCAGCCAATACATTTTTTCAATAACTTGGCTGACGGCGTTCATCAAATCACCCTGCAAGCCCATCTTGAGTGCCAACTGGCGGGCATAGAAGGGGGAAAAATCACCATCTACTACAACCTGTTGCATTTGATCGATCGCGGATTGGACTTCCATGCCCCCTTTGCAAGAACCGAGGAGAACGGGGCGACGAATCGATCGATTTAATGTAACTGCTAAATAAAACTCCTGAACCGCATCAAATTTAGCTTCTGCTAACAACGCTTTGGGATATTCCCCCATAATGGGCAAATTAAAAATGGTTTGAGCGGCTGCAACGGCGTCAATCGTGTTTTCAACGAAGCGGACTCCCCCCATGCGCCCCCGGCCTCCAATGTAAACCTGGGACTTTAAAACCACGGGATAGGGAATGGTGAGATTTCTCAGATCCTTGGGCCGATCGATCCGTTGGGAAGGCAAGACCGGAATACCCACTGTCCGGAATAGTTCTTTGGCTTGATATTCGAGCAGATCCATAGTTCGCTTGCGTCTCTTGGGTGGCATATCCTGGCTTCCAACTCCTTAAAAATATACTTTTGCGGCAATCTTTTGCGGCAATTAGATCTATTAATCCATGGCTAGCAAGAGAACCCTAGGAGTTTATTGCTGCAATTCTGTCTACGCACGCTTATCCTAGCGAGGCTACCCCCATCATCTCTATATGCTGCTTGACATCGTTATTGTTCCAATGACGGTAGTTCAATGTTGGTTCGAGCAAGTTGTGTTGAATGGAACGTGCGATCGTCTGACTTGAGATTAATTGTTTTTAATTACTTTTATAGGAGTTACTTATGATGTACGTCTATCTTCATGGCTTTGCTTCTACTCCACGATCGTGGAAAGCTCAATTGGCCAAATCTCGATGGCAAAAACATCACCAGAGATTAATTACACCGGATCTGAATCAAGGCGATTTTTCCCACTTAACCCTCAGTCGCCAAATTCAACAGGTTCAAACGTTGATTACCAATGCATCGGAGGTTACGCTGATTGGCTCTAGCTTTGGAGGATTGACAGCAGCCTGGCTAGGGGAACGGTTCCCGAATGTGCAAAAGCTGGTCTTACTGGCTCCCGCATTTTACTTTTTAGACAATTGGTTGCCAACGATCGACCCATCAGCCCTACAAACTTGGCAAGCGGGAGAGCCGATGATGGTTTATCACTATGGCGAAGGCAAAAAAATGCCCCTTCACTACCCATTCATCCAGGATTTAGAACAGTACTCTGAATCACATTTGCAAAGATCCCTACCGACTCTGATTATTCATGGTCAAGGGGATCAAATCATTCCGATTCAATCTAGTTATCAATATTCCCAAAATCGTCCCTGGGTCACTGTAGAAACCGTAGATGACGACCATGCTCTTACGCAGATTCCAGAAGCTATCTGGCGAAAGATTGAGCAATTTTGCGGTTTACAACCCTAACATTCAAAAAATGACTAACTCCATTGGTTTTGAGGACGATTGGGGACGAAAGTTGAGTTTGATTTGATTTCCCTATCTCCTGGTGAAAACGGATGGCAAGAAATCCAGGAGAGGCAGTATCATGAACGAGTCGTGGTTGAGAGGACAAAATGTTAAGTATGGAAACAGAATTGCAACAAGGCGAGTCTACGGCACAATCGGAAGCGACCATCAGCCTGGAAGAAGCTGGAACCCTAGCTCAACTATCTAGTACGAACGAGACTAGCGAACAGGTAAAAGAAGTACTGAACGCTGCCTACGAGATTCTGTCTAATCTGCCGGAGCGTTTGGGTGAGTTCTTCACTGAGTACAAACAGTTGATGGTCACCCTGGGATTGATTTTTGGGTCGATCGTAGCCGTCAAACTAACCCTCGCTTTGTTGGCTGCATTGAATGAAATTCCGTTGGTAGAACCTGTGTTGGAGTTGATTGGTTTGGGCTACTCAACTTGGTTCGTTATTCGCTTTATGTTGAAGGCTGAGAAGCGCCAAGAGTTCTACGCAAAGTTTAACGATACGAAGGATCAAGTATTGGGTTCTAAGTAATTGTCCTGTGATTGAACGTCGAACGATCGACAAGTAGGGCAAAGAGGGTTGAAGCTGTTTTATAGAGCCAGTCTTATAGAGCCAGTGAATGCCTAAAAGTTGATGCAACTTTGAAATCAGCACGATCGTCATCGATTGTCTAAGTAGCTTCGGGGTCACAAACTCCGAAGCTGCTTTTTTTAGCAATCAAGCTATTAGAAATCAAGCTCATAGTCGTAGCCAGTTTATTCTGACTGACTAGTACAATCGCATTGTTACCTTCAGATAGATTTTATTGAAAGTAGAATTTTATTGATCTTATCGATCGAAAAACTGACAAGGTTCTTCCAATAGCGTAGAATTGAAAGGTTGTCTAAAACAGCAAGACTCGTAGCCCTATGGCATGTCCTAAGAAGAAAACCTCCAATGGCAAACGCGATCAGCGTCGTGCAACTTGGAATCGGAAGGCTGAACTGCAAGCGCAGCGAGCCCTATCTCTCGGTAAGTCTGTCCTCACCGGTCGGGCTAAGGGATTTGTTTATCCCACTGAAACAGAAGACGAAGAGTAAGGTTAGAGCAAGATGCTGGGCAAGTTTTTTCACAAGCCGAGCGATGAATTGCGCGATCGTGTACCTCCGGGGCAGCACCTGGCGACGGGTTTCCCAGTGTTGACCTACGGAGATACACCATCTGTTTCTGCTGAAAATTGGCAGCTTAAAGTGTGGGGCCTCGCGCAGGAGAGAACGATCTCCTGGCACGACTTGCTAGCCATGCCCCAGAGCGAATTTACCGCTGATTTCCACTGTGTGACAACTTGGTCCAAATTGGACGTGCAGTGGCGCGGCGTCAAAGTGACAGATTTTATGCAGGCGATCGAGGTTGATCCAAAGGCTGTGCACGTGATGCAGCACGCCTATGGTGGGTATACAACCAATCTCGCTTTGGAAGATTTTATCAGAGAAGAAAATTTCTTTGCCCACACCCTCTATGGTGAACCGTTACCTTCGCCCCATGGTGGCCCGGTGCGACTCGTGGTGCCCCATCTCTATGCTTGGAAGGGTGCTAAGTGGATTAACGGGCTGGAATTTCTCGATCGACAGGAATTAGGCTTTTGGGAACGAAACGGCTATCACCACCGGGGTGAACCATTTGCAGAAGAGCGGTATAGCGATCGCTAGGCAATCCTGGCAATGCTAATCTGCAACCTATTTAGAATTCGCCTGAGATTCTAAATAGGACAGCGAGTATAACGATTTTTCGGGCGATCGGTGTGGCATGATGGCAGGAACGATCGCGTAATGACGATCGCTTGAGTTCGCTATTTGAGGGCTTGCTGTGAGTTCGGTTGAGTCGTCCAATCGCTTCACCCACATCCGCAAAATGGGGGTTCTTTCTCTGCTGGGTTTTGCTGGTGGGTTGCCTTTTTTGTTAACGGGCACCGGGCGGGCCTTGCAGGCATGGCTCACTACCAATGGGGTTTCAGCAACCGTCATTGGCCTCTTTGGATTGGCAGCGCTCCCCTATTCCCTCAAAGTCTTCTGGGCACCCCTGCTCGATCGCTACATTCCTCCGTTACTGGGACGGCGGCGGGGCTGGCTGCTCTTGTCTCAAATTGCCTTAGTGGTCGGGATTGTCATCCTTGGTAGTCAAAATCCCAGTCAATTGGCACAATTCTCGGTCAATTCTAGCAACACCTGCGCAGAAACTTCGTTCCCAGGACTATGTGAGTTTTGGCAGGCTTTGATGACCATTCTGCCGAGTCCTTTTTTCCAACTGGCCTTGCTAGTAGCCTTTCTGAGTGCAACCCAGGATATCAGCGCCGATGCCTATCGAACGGATGTGCTGAAGGTGTCGGAAATGGGCAGTGGGGCTGCTTTTTTCGTGACAGGCTATCGGATTGCGCTGGTGATTGCGGGCGGGGTGGCCCTGGCGATCGCCGACCCCAAAAATCCCCAGCATTGGTCATGGCAGCAGGTCTACTGGTTAGTAGCGGGATTGATGAGTCTCGGAATTGTTGCCACGCTGCTGGCTCCGGAACCGAAGCAGTTTGCCAAGCCCACCAGTATGCAGGCCGCGATCGTTCAGCCCTTTCAGGAATTTTTTCGCCGCATGGGATGGCAGAGCGCAGTGGCGGCGCTTGGGTTTGTCGTGCTTTACCGCTACGGAGATGCCCTGCTGAACGTGATGGCCGTTCCCTTTTTGCTCAATGCAGGCTATCAACAGGGCGAAATTGGCGTGATCCAAGGAATTCTGGGCATCCTTGCCACGATCGCGGGGACGATCTGTGGGGGAGCCGTCTTCAGCAAGATTGGGGTCAATAAATCCCTTTGGGTCTTTGGAATATTGCAGGCGGCCAGTAACCTCGCCTATTGGCTTCTAGCAACCTTTGGGAAAAGCGGGGTATTAGTTTCGATCCCCACATTGACCAATGGGGTACAAGTAGGGGTGGGCCAAACGGATGCCGGATTGTTAGTTGCGATCGTGGTGGAGAACTTCTGTGGCGGGTTAGGAACGGCAGGTTTTTTGGGCTTCATGATGACGCTGTGCAATCCCCAATTCTCTGCAACTCAATTCGCCCTACTCTCTAGCTTAATGGCCGTTAGTCGCGACATTTTGGCTTCTCCGGCGGGTGCTTGGGCGAAAGATTTAGGCTGGAGCAACTTTTTTTTGATGACAATGGTGGCGGCGTTACCGGGCCTTTTGCTCCTACCCATCTTTGCCCCTTGGCGGGGGACTGTGCCGGAACCCCGTGACGAATCCTAGAACTTCAGGACAACTGGCGCATAGGGTAGAGAATAGAATAAAGTTTAGAAAAGTTAACACACTAACCTGACATCTATGGCTTTCTTCCGTCAATACATCGCGCCGCTCATCGTAGTCCTGGTCTTTGGCCTCGCCCTAGTAGCTGTGAGTGCGCGAATTTTTCTCCCCGCAGACATGATGGCTCCCGCACCAATTTCCGCAATTCCTGCAACCCAGTCAGCGTTCAATCTCGCGATCTCACCCCTTTTCTAGCCACTCCGCGACCCCTACCTCCAACTCAATCCCAAACGTCGCCAGGGATGAGGCTCCGATCGCGGTTAGCGTTACTTGACGACCCTCATCTTCAATTCCTTGGGTTGCTTCTGGATAAGTCAGCTGAATCAATAAGTAGCGATCGGGCTTGTAGGGCAGGCGATCGCACCATTCGATCGCCATAATGCCCGGTTCTGCTTCGCTGCCATCCCAATAGGTCTCAAGGTACAAGTCAGCGGTTTCTTCGGGTGCAAGGCGGTAGAGATCCAAGTGGTAAAGGGGTAACCGACCGCTAAAATATTCATTTATCAGAGTAAAAGTTGGGCTCTCGATCGTCTCTTCAATGCCCAAGCCTTGACCAAGCCCTTGCACAAGGCTAGTTTTACCCGCTCCTAAGTCACCTTCCAACAGAATCACCGTCCCAGCCGGGAGTTGCTGCCCTAGAGATCGGCCTAGGGCATGGGTTGCTGAAGCATTCACTAAGGGGAGAGTGAGGCTGGAAGCCATGGTTAGATCGGCCAGCGAAGGAACCGTCATCGCTACATTCATGACAGCCGGGTCAGGGCTCGGGGGTACGGATTGCCGATCGACTCGATTTTCTGAATTCATCCTACTGCTGTCCTATGCCTATTCCCTCACCGCCCGACGCCGATGGCCTCTGATGGTCTCCTCGTAGCCTTCTTGGGCATAAAGGGCACGGTTTTGTCGTTCGTACCACCGGAGCAATACCCCCGCTAACTGCTGGGGATTGTGACGAACCCATCCCGTTTCTGGATCTTCGTCAATGACATCTGCCCGAATGATACGCCGACCTAGTTGTCCCACCGCATCGCTATCCAACACGACAGGATAGGAGTTCTCCTTAGCATAGTGGGCGATCGCCTTGGCGGACGGCGGACGACGCTGGACTAGAACCGCATCAAACAGAGGCTGCCCACAGACCCGATCGATTGATCGAATATGATCGGCCACAGTGTAGTCATCGGTTTCCCCCGGTTGGGTCATGACGTTGCAGATGTAAACACAAGGAACCTGACGCTGGGCGATCGCCTGGGCAATTTCTGGAACCAGAAGGTTGGGGATGATGCTGGTGTAGAGACTCCCAGGACCAATGATGATGTAATCAGCTTCATGAATGGCCGCGATCGCCTTGGGCAGCGCCGGAGGGTTAGCCGGAGTACAACCGATGTTGACGATTTTCCCTCCGGCTTCGGGAATGTTAGATTCTCCCTCAATGCGTCGCCCGTCTTCCATTTCCGCCCAGAGGCACACATCACTTAAGGTGGCAGGCAAGACTTCCCCTTTAATCGCCAATACCTTGGAACTCGCCGCAACCGCCCGCTCCAAGTCCCCCGTCACTTCACTCATGGCCGTCAGAAAGAGATTGCCGAAGCTGTGCCCCGTTAAGCCATCTCCTGCCTTAAACCGGTATTGAAATAATTCCGTCATCAGTTTTTCTTCATCCGCCAATGCTGCGAGGCAATTACGAATATCCCCCGGTGGCAGGACGCCGATTTCCCGCCGCAAGCGCCCAGAGGATCCACCATCATCTGCCACGGTGACGATCGCGGTCACATTAGTACTTGACAACTTCAGACCCCGCAATAGGGTAGATAATCCCGTACCACCCCCGATCGCCACAATTCGAGGCCCCCGATTCAAGCGACGATGGGTCCACAGCACATCCACTAACCCTTGATCGTCATCCGGCATCAGGACTTCTGTAATGGAATCAAAGGTGCGCGTTTGCCCCCACCAAATCAGCAAAAATCCCACTGCTGCTACCAACGGCCCGCTCATATAGTTCGGTATCATGCGGGTCACTGTTTCGAGAAAGTCGCTTGCAAATTGGGTTAAGTAGTAAATCGGAGTGAGCTTGACCCAAATGGCAAATCCGAGGGAAACCAGCAGGACTCCACCGGCACTGATGAGCATCCACCGCTTGAGCAACAACCCAGGGGCGAGCCATCGAAACCATCGGCTGACACTGGGAAAGACATGGCGCGACTCCTGGCGTAGGGTGCGCATGGTTCGTCGGATGAATCGATTAGTTGTCATTGGCAAATGCTCAACAAAATGCTCAAGAAAGAATAGACGAGAACAGGAACAAAGGGGGGAAGGGATCGGGGGAGAAGAAGAGGTTTATGCCAGTCAGGATAGCCTAGGTTTGTAATTCTGCTGGTCTCTTATGATCGAAATCAAGGTCAGTTCTAGAAAGTTCGATCGCCCTTAGCAAGCTGCAAGTTGCAGCCAGTCACCCTTACGACCGCCCAAGATGATTCACGATTACATGAGTTGAGTTGAAGATCGTAAATTTGCCTGGAAGGTGCCCCAAAGTTTCCCCAAGAAATAGTCGCACAACACAGTAGAACTTGAAGAGCCTGCACCCACGAGAGTCGAAACACGAGAGTCGAGACACAACAGTCAAAAACGATCGAAGGAAACTGGCCTGTGGTTTTCTCTGCGCTAGTTTTCCTCAACAACTTTTCTCAAATAGATCTTCCAAAATAGCTTTTCCAAAACTAGTGGAGAGTCAAGCTTAAAATTGTGAGTGACATTATTCCAAATCGACTATTCCATAAGGATTCTGGAGATCACTAACGCACAAAATCAAAATTGACAGACCACTAGGTTTGTCCCTAAATGAAAGTGCCCCTTGCATCATCGAACCATCTTGCGATGATCTAAAACTTTCCTTCTTTTAAGGAAGGTGACAAAAATCTGAAAGATCTCTGGAATACAAACTGGCCATGGCAACCTGCCTAAAGGGCTCGATCGGGCTTCGGGGGTGAGGGGAATGGGACTGAGGGGCAAGCTCCACTAGAATTGCAAGCTCCAACTGGGATTAGTTTCTTGCATAGGGGCGTTAGAGTAGGGGCGTTAGAAATGTATGGGTGAGGTCTACCACTGTCTTATCAATCTTTTCAAAGAGATGCATCAGAAATACGGATGAATTAGAGTCGGAGGTGTAAAAAGAGCCATATAGCCTTGAAAAAGACTCAGAGGCATCGACTTAGGAGCTTCATTGGGACTGCTTGGAGGCTAATTGACATTTCGTGAGAACACTCAGCGAAAACGCTCAATGGCTTGAGGGATGGCCTAAATCAAGTTTGGAGGGATTTTCTGGGATTTTGAGAGATTGAGTTTAAAGTTCAGGATTGAGGGTTAAGCTAACTGGGTATCTACTACGGCAACACTGTTACGGCAATCCTGTTACAGCAATACTGTGCCTTTAAGCATGACAAATTTTGGCAAATGGCTGAACCGTTAATTGAACTAAAAGGCATTACCAAAACCTTTGGGCAACATCGCGTCTTAGATGGGGTAGATCTCACGATTTATCCTGGTGAAGCGCTTGGCATCATTGGGCCTTCAGGAACGGGTAAGTCAACCATTTTAAGAGTAATTGCAGGGCTGACCGCTCCAGACTCCGGAGAAGTTTGGGTGCGCGGGCAACCGCGTCAGGGGATGATCGAAGATAATCTGCGATCGGGCGGTATTGGCATGGTCTTCCAGCAGGCAGCTCTGTTTGACTCACTAACGGTAGAAGAAAATGTGGGATTTGTGCTGTACCAGCATTCTCGGCTCCCGCGCCAAAAAATTCGGGAGATGGTAGAAGCAAAACTGGCCATGGTAGGGTTACCAGGGATCAGTCAGCGATATCCAGCAGAATTGTCAGGGGGGATGCGTAAGCGAGTCAGCTTTGCGCGGGCCATCATGTCTAACCCTGATAACCCAGCGGATTCGCCTGCGCTACTGCTCTATGATGAGCCAACGGCGGGACTGGATCCAATTGCGTCTACTGTCATTGAGGACTTGGTGCGATCGTTGCAACATACTGATGGAGTCTGCGAGAGTTACGTGATGGTAACTCACCAAGACAGCACGATTCGGCGAACCACCGATCGTATTGTGTTTCTCTATCAAGGCAAAGTGCAATGGCAAGGAAAATGTCACGAGATTGATACCATAGACCATCCAATGGTGAGACAGTTTTTTGGTGGACAGGTCGAAGGGCCAATTCAGGTGCTGGAGTGAAGACCATGCGATCGCGAATGATTCGAGAGGGTTCAGTCGGTTTACTCATTTTGACGGGCATTGGACTCTTTGTTTTTTTAGCGGCTTGGATCAAGGGATTTAATCCGGCCAATCGCAGTTTTGAAGTTACGGTTGATTTCAACAGTATTTCGGGTGTTCAGGTTGGATCCCCTGTGCGCTATCGGGGTGTGGTGGTGGGCCGCATTGCCAGTATTCAGCCAGGGCCAAATGGTGTTGAAGTCAAAATCAATATCGCCCCTGCTAATTTAGTCATTCCCAGCAATGTTGAGGTCAGTGTTAACCAATCCAGCTTGCTCGGGGAGAGTATGGTGGATCTCACCCCCAAACCGGGCACCCCAACTCTGCAAGCGACAGCGAAGCCCCTCGATCGGGATTGCGATCGCAGCCAAATTCTCTGTGATGGTTCACGGTTGGCGGGACAGCCAGGGATTAGCACTGAAGAACTGATCCGTAGCACGATCGAATTTACCAACGCCTACAGCAATCCGGAATTCGTCAAAAATTTAGCAAAACTCACCCAAAACTCCAGCGATGCGGCGGCAGAAATTGCCAAGGTAAGCCGCGAGTTTGGTAGCCTTGCCCGCACTGCTCGCAAGGAACTTTCGGTGGTTTCGGGAACGGCCCAAACCTTTGCCACAACGGCTCAATCCTTGGGGGGCGTAGCAAATCGCGCCAATCTAACCCTAGTTCAGGTTAATGAACTCCTAGCCAGTAATCGCACGACTCTGGTGACGACCCTGGATAATTTAAGCCAAACTAGCAGCGCACTACGATCGTCGGTGACGAAGTTGGAACCTGCGATCGATCGCATCGCCAGTGGCCAACTCCTACAAAACCTCGAGCAATTATCAGCCAATGCGGCTCAAGCCTCGGCCAATCTGAAAGACGCTTCCACCGCCCTCAACAATCCTGCTAACTTGGCGCTGCTACAGCAAACGTTGGATTCCGCCCGCGCCACCTTCCAAAATGCGCAGAAAATTACAGCGGATCTTGATGAGCTAGTCGGAGATCCCAAACTACGGACAAATTTGCGGAACTTGATTAATGGACTGAGTGGTCTAGTCTCTTCCAGCCAGCAATTGCAACAGCAGGCGCAGATGGCACAGGTATTGGAACCAATGTCCCAAACAGCCAAAGCACAAGCCTTAAATGCCCAAGATGCAGTTCCCCCAGCAGATGAGCAGAAACCGGGGTTCTCTCGCTTGGATCGGTAACTAACTCCAGTCTTCTTCTTGCCGTCGCCCTCGGACGTTGTAGAGCCGAGTACTACCATGAAGTTCGCGAGTTTTTTCAAATAGAACCGCTTCCGTTAACTGCCACTGACTCAGCACCTTATCTAAATCTGTTTGGATATCCCGTGCGCCGGGAAATCCTTGATAGCGGATCCGCAACCGAGCGAGTTCTGCCAAGTTGTAATCCGTCGGTTCGCCGCTCAGGAGAGAATTGACAATCTGCCGATCGTTAGCATAGAGCGGGTGTTGTTGGTCACGCTTTTCAGAGGCCATGGAAAACTCCGCTTCTTCAACATCAAGAAAGGGCATACAGCAGTCTATCGCACTTCCTTGAAAACCCCCTATGCTGGAAGCAAACTCCTTGCTTACTGCCTGCAACGACAAACCATATGCCGCGCCGCGATCGCTTCATTCTCCTAAGCTTTGATGTTGAAGAATTTGATATTCCCTTGGAATATGGCCAAACGGTCGATCCAGAAACCCAGTTCCAAGTGTCCTTACAGGGCTTACAAGCAGTTTTAGGCGTTCTCGATCGGCTGAATCTTCGGGCGACCTTTTTTACCACAGCTAACTTTGCCCTGCGTTTTCCAGAGCTGATGCAGGCGATCGCCCAACACCACGAAATCGCATCCCACGGGTTTTATCATTCCTCCTTTGACGTGCAGGATTTAGCCAAATCGCGGCAAGTGTTAACGGATATCACAGGGCAAGCGATCGTGGGTTATCGCATGGCGCGGTTGCAACCGGTGGCCGATCGGGAAATTGCAGCAGCAGGCTATCGCTACAACTCCTCGATGAATCCCACCTGGATTCCCGGACGCTACAACAACCTGAACCAGCCCCGCCAACCCTATACCGTGGATCACCTGTTGAATATTCCAATCTCCGTCACACCGGGGATTCGGTTTCCCTTGTTCTGGCTCAGTTTTAAAAACTTGCCACTCTGGTGCTATAAGCTCCTATCAATGTGGACTCTGGTGTGCGATCGTCAGCTCAACCTCTATTTCCATCCCTGGGAGTTTGGGCCTCTTCAGGGCTACGGACTCCCTAGTTACATCGCTCGCCATGGGGGAGCTGGGATGGTGGCTCGATTGGAGCGCTATTTGCGCTGGGTCGGTCGGTATGGACAGTTTGTCACCTTTAGCGAATTTTGCGATCGCAAGCTGTAATCGCACAAGAGTATCGGCCCAAATCCCAACCCAGTTCCACCCCAGCACACCTCACATCCGGTTAAGCCGAATTAGGTTGATAGAAGATTAGCCGATTGCCATCAGGATCGTAGGCATAGACTTCTCGTCCGTGGGAGGCGATCGCCATGACATCGTGGGGAATCTCTAAGCCCCCTAGCTGAGCGATCGTGGCATCCAGATCTTGCACCTGAAAACATAAGCTCATGGATGCTTCAGAAGATATCGCGATCGCGGGCATTTCTGAAGGGTGGGGAGAATTTTTTGTGGGGCGATAAATTCCTACACGGAGGTCCGACAATTGGAACTCCACATAGCGATCGGCTAAAACTCGACTAGGCTCACAGGCAAACAGAGCTTGGTAGAACTGCTGAGATCTCTCTAAATCCAGAGCCGCGATCGTCACCCAAGCAGATGTATACGAAATTCCTATGGATCCCACGTTCTCAATAGAACGGTTTCGAGAATGATCAGCAAGCATGGTAGAAAACGAAACCTAGCAGATATTGAGGAGAAACTTTTGGGGCAATGGGGATCAATGAAAGAACCCGTGGAATACAAGACACAGGGTTGACCGGATATCCCTCAACCTTCATCCATTTGAAGCATTGACTTTAAAGCATTGACTTTAAAACATTGATTTCAAAGCATTGACTTTAAAGCAGTGTCCAGAGATTTTCCCAAAATGACTCGGCAACTGCCTCGGCAAATGTGATTACCTCATTACATCCTTTCCTGATTTCTCATGGTTGTGAAGGCTACAATCACCCCATAATAGGTAGAGAATAAGTAAAGCAAGTCATCCATTTCCCGGCAGCGCAACCGCCCTCTTGCAAATGCTTCCTTGGAACTATAAATGGATCTTGTGGGTTGGGGCGCGTTCTGGATGGTTTGAAAGTATTTGTCTGAAATTATGAAGCTGGCAGCACGGATTGGGCAAGTAACACCTTCGTTGACTTTGGCGATCGATACAAAGGCCAAAGCCATGAAACGGGACGGTATTGACATTTGCAGCTTCAGTGCTGGGGAGCCAGATTTTAATACCCCAGAACACATTAAGAATGCTGCGATCGAGGCTCTCAAATCTGGAAAAACACGCTATGGCCCCGCCGCTGGGGAACCGCAGTTACGATCGGCGATCGCCCATAAGCTACAAACCGATAATCAACTCCCCCTCCAGGCCGAAAATGTGGTGGTGACGAACGGGGGTAAACATTCCCTGTTCAACATTTTTCTGGCCTTGGTCGATCCGGGGGACGAAGTGATCATTCCGGCTCCCTTCTGGGTCAGCTACCCCGAAATGGTCAAATTAGCGGGGGGCAAGCCAGTGATTTTGCCAACCACCGCTGAGTCAGGCTACAAAATTACGCCAGACCAACTACGTGCTGCGATCACGCCTCAAACCAAAATCCTAGTGATGAATTCACCCTCGAATCCCACAGGAATGGTTTACAGCCCTGCGGAAATTCGGGCGATCGCGGATGTCGTTGTTGAAAAAGATATTCTGGTCGTCTCCGATGAGATCTATGAAAAACTGCTCTACGATGGCGCAGAACATCTCAGCATCGGAGCCGTGAGTCCCGAAGTCTTTGCCCGCACGATTATCAGCAACGGTTTTGCCAAGGCCTATGCCATGACGGGCTGGCGGCTAGGGTATGCTGCATCCGGTTCACCGGAGTTGATTCAAGCCATCACCACCCTGCAAAGTCAGAGCACTTCTAACGTTTGTACCTTTGCGCAATATGGCGCGATCGCGGCAATGGAAGGCTCCCAGGATTGTGTCGCAACCATGCTATCGGCCTTCACTGAACGGCGTCAGGCCATCTACAGCATGATTAACGCGATTCCCGGCCTCTCCTGCGTGAAACCCAATGGCGCATTTTATATGTTTATGAATATTGGGCAGTTGGGGATGTCGTCCTTGGAATTTTGTGATGCGTTACTGAGTGAACAACAGGTAGCCCTGATTCCGGGAATTGCCTTTGGAGCTGATGACCATGTACGAGCTTCCTATGCCACAGACATGACCACGATCGAACGAGGCATGGAGCGCATTGCCACGTTTGTCAAATCGCGTCTATAAGGGAGTAGCGTACAAATAAAGTCCCAAGTGAGTAGATGGGTAGGGGGGTAGACGGGTAGGGGGGTGAATGCGACCCTTTTCCCTCCTACCCTAAAGGTTCATATCCCGGAAAGACGGCATGGATAAATTCACTGCCCGATTCGGGAAACCCCCGACGATAGGTCGCCTCTTCTGGCTTGCCCCAACCCAGTTGCAGAATGATTTCCAAGCGCTCATCCCGGCCATGGTGGGTCAAAACAGCCCATTCAGTACGATCGACGATATGCTCCACGTCGGTTACACTCGCGGGCTTGAAACATTTCCCACTTTGCAGGCTGTGGAACAATTGCATCTCCTGGGTCACCTGTTCCCAGAACCGAATGACTTTGTTTTTGTGGGCTTTGAGGGTACGGCGATCGCTGCCCAGGCTGATCAGTTGTTCATGAATCATGGGTAGCGATAACTCATAGCCTCGCATCTGTACCGTTTGCCAGATCAGGCCAGAAACTTGGTGTTCCCGTTGATAGTCATGAATCGTGCGACGAAAATTATCGTAGGCGGTGAACTTCTGCAAGCCAACGGGTTCGACAAATTGATCCAACAGCGGACTCAAACCTGCTGATAACGCCGCTAAATGTAGCCGCTCCCCGTTCATACAAGCTCGCTGTTCCGCCGCCAAGACCTCGATCAATTCCTGCGTACTGTAGATCTTGGACATCTCAGACCCCTCACGAAAATAACAGAGCCAGGTACCTCGACAAAGGGGAGCCTAGGAGTACAATCAGACTTCCTGAGGTTCCTGCTTTCCTTTTAGCAAATTGTGCTGGAAATTTCTTCGGTACCTAATCCTTGATCTCTGTTCGTGTAAAGATCCCCATATATTTAGCTCTGCATAGTTGGGCCTGAGAGCTTGGGAGGGGAGAGCGAGAACCCCTAAGAGTGGCGTGTTAAAGAATACAGCGTTGTCAGTAAAGATTCTGAAATACTAGAAGGGCTAGAAATACAACTAGAAACATAAAGGATCCCTCACTCTCTATAAATTTGGGGCAAGAGGGATCCTTTTTTTCAAACATTGTCTTTTCAGACGTTTTTAGGTCTTTTCAGACTAAGTCTTTTCAGATTAAATCTTTTCAGACTGTGTTTTTCAGATAGTGCTAGATGGTAACCAACTGGCAAGAGCACAGAACCAACTAATCGATCATCGACTATATGGCCTCGATGGCCTCGATTTTACCCTACCCTGACTTTTCTACTGTGGGTTTGATAGCTTTCTTAACTCCACCCGCGTTGCCCAGCACTGACTGTTAGGCAATTGTGCACTTTGCCACCGGATTTGCACTGGTCTGATTTTTGCACCCCAGACGCTTGGCACAGTCCGAACTTGATTCTTTTACGAACTCGATTCTTTTACGAACTTTATTGAGGAACCAGTTCAGTACTGAGTTCATTAACGGGGCGACGCTTTAAGGTAACTGACTCCGATCGAGGCAAGAGATCAAAAATTTCCCGCAAAACATCATCGGATTTTTCATAGGGAACCTTGCCCACTTCATCCAGGCGAACTTGTCCCTTCTGGTCAAAAATTACCGTTTGAGGAATATAACCTTGGTAATAATAGGCAGGTTCCGTGGGTTCGTAGTCTTCTTTGACAGGTAAGGAATCCACCCGGATAGCAATAAAGCTAGCAGCACGACCATAGAAGGCTTGCAATTGGGAGACTGTCAAAGAATATTCCTTGCAATCGCTGCTATCGTCGGCATAGAACACCACGATCGCG
The DNA here is from genome assembly GCF_050753345.1 of Alkalinema pantanalense CENA528. Taxonomy (NCBI): domain Bacteria; kingdom Bacillati; phylum Cyanobacteriota; class Cyanophyceae; order Leptolyngbyales; family Leptolyngbyaceae; genus Alkalinema; species Alkalinema pantanalense. Next base: position 55,894 of record NZ_JBLZFX010000011.1, read on the forward strand.
GGTTTCTCTTTTTTGATCGAATCCGCCAAGGTGATTCGAGGGGGAATTAACGATCCGTTCCCGGCATACAGCGCAAAGATATCCCCGTCAAAGTGATCATCGTTCAGCGCAGCCCAAGCAGACGACGGGAAACAGAGCAAGAGAACCAGAACACAGAGACTAATGACAGCAGCAATTTTTCGTAGAAAGCCACTGAGGGATCTCAGAGTTTGGCAGGGCTTGAGGGTACTAGAAACTTTTGCGAAGGCAGCGGACATAAAACGGGTTCCCAAGAAGGTTTTGAAAGGTTTGCGCCTTCACGATTTTACCTGACGGGCTTACCTTTCCCGCACAGGCTTCTTGCCTGAATTGCGTTCAGGGAACCGTCCCAACTTCAAGATTCAGAGTCCTTGGGTTGGGTAGAGTCCGCCGATCGCGGTTGTCGCAAAATCTGCAACCAATCCATCGGCAACTTGTCGTAATTGGAAATAACGGCCAACACAATCCCACCCAGAATAAAAATTGGAAAGGGGATCGTGAGGTGTTTCAACCACTGAAACCCTTCCACCATGCCGAATACGACTAAAAAACAGGCAATGGCAAACCGTAAGTTCATAGCGATGTTTACACCCGTGAATAGATGGATCACTTGATTGTGGGGGCGTTTTCCTGCTGACTAACTGACTCCTAGCCGTCCCTGCCAGTCATCCTACCCCAGGACTGCTAACCGATCGCAGTCAAAGCTGGAATTCAGGCTTTTCTAAATGGTTCTTTTGTACTATACTACTTTCAGTTCTGTCATTGGACTGTCCCTTACATCTTTAGCAGCTTGGATCCAGGGCTTTTAGTCTCCTTGCCATGGTTTTCTGGATCCAAGCTGTTTTTTAATATTTAGATACAATTTTGTTAGAGTCCCCATGGTGTTTCCCCGCATCCCCTCCTGTCATAGCGACGAATCACGTCTTTGCAAGGTTTGTGATGCCTGACGATTCGGATTGGGGCAAAATTCGCTACACTGACCACTGTGTTTATTGACGTTGTTTATTGACGTTTATTGACCACTCCACTGTTCTAGGACTCAAGCGATCGATATGGCTTCTCAAGCAGATCAACAGCGTGTTCATGAGCTTCGCAAACTATTGCAACGGGCGAGCTATGAGTACTATGTTTTGGATGCACCGACGATGGAAGATGCGGTGTACGATCGGTTATATCGGGAACTGGTTGAACTGGAACAAAGCCATCCGGAACTAGTGACGCCGGATAGCCCGACACAGCGGGTTGGGGAAAAGCCAGCTAGTCAATTTCAGTCAGTCAAGCATTATGTTGAACTTTACAGTTTAGATAATGCTTTTAGCGATGCAGATTTAGACGAATGGGAACAGCGCTGGCAACGGGTTGAAGAACCACAAAAGTATTCCTATGTCTGTGAGTTAAAAATTGATGGGAATGCCATGGCCCTAACTTACCAGGATGGGGTTCTGGTGCGGGGAGCCACGCGGGGGGATGGCATCACTGGGGAAGAGATTACGCAAAATGTGAAAACGATTCGATCGATTCCGCTGCGATTGAATCTAGACAATCCGCCTCGCTGGGTGGAGGTACGGGGGGAAGCCTTTTTATCCGATCGGGTGTTTGAAGCAATTAACCAGGAACGGGAAAAAGCGGGGGAGGATTTATTTAAGAACCCGCGCAATGCAACGGCGGGAACGCTACGACAGTTAGATCCAAAAGTGGTGGCTCAACGTAAGCTAGATTTCTTTGCTTACACGTTACACATCGTAGATGATCGCTTGTTGGATGATGCGATCGACAATGCTGCGAGTGATATGTCTGTAAGTACGATCGATGACGCGGGGAGTGATGTTTCCAATCCCGATCAGGCCGTCCAACTCGATTTGTTATCTGGCTTGGGGTTGCCTGTGGAATCCGCCACCAGCGCGCCCGTTACTGCTCCATCCCCATCTGCCCCGTCCCAATCCCCACGATTTCCTCAGCCGAAAACCCAATGGGAATCGCTGGAAATTTTACAAAAGATGGGTTTTCGGGTTGATCCGAACCATCAACATTGTGCGGATTTAGACGCCGTTAAAGCCTACTGCGATCGCTGGAATGAGGAACGGCGCAATTTGTCTTATATGACCGATGGCGTTGTGATTAAGATTAACGAAATTGATTTACAAGATCGTTTAGGGTTTACACAAAAGTTTCCCCGCTGGGCGATCGCTTACAAGTATCCCGCTGAGGAAGCGCCAACAGTACTGGAGAAGGTAACGGTGCAGGTGGGGCGCACAGGGGCGATTACGCCTGTGGCAGAGTTGCGTCCTGTGCTGCTGGCGGGGACGACGGTTTCTCGGGCGACGTTGCATAATGCCGATCGCCTTGCGGAGTTGGATTTGCATGAGGGCGATACGGTGGTGATTCGTAAGGCAGGGGAGATTATTCCGGAAGTGTTGCGGGTGTTGCCGGAGTTACGGCCTGCCGATGCGCAGAAGTTCCAAATGCCGACCCATTGCCCGGAATGTAATTCTGCGCTGGTGCGGCCTGAGGGCGAGGCGGTGACACGCTGTGTGAATTCTTCCTGTCCGGCGATCGTGCGAGGCTCGCTAATTCACTGGGTGAGTCGGGGGGCGATGGACATCAACAGCGTGGGGGAAAAGTTGGTGGCACAGTTGTTGGAGGCGGGTTTGGTGCATTCCGTGGCGGATCTGTATGACCTAACGGTGGAGCAGTTGATGGGCCTCGATCGCATGGGGCAGAAGTCGGCGGAAAAGGTGGTGACGGCGATCGCGGGGTCTAAGGGGCAGCCTTGGGCGCGGGTGCTGTATGGGTTGGGGATTCGCTTGGTGGGGAGTGTGAATGCGCAAACGTTGTCGGAGCAGTTTACGACGGTGGATGCGTTGGCGGCTGCACTGCCAGAACAGATGGCTGCGGTGTATGGCATTGGGGATGAGATTGCTCGATCGGTGTATCAGTGGTTTCAAATTCCCAGTAATCAACAGTTGGTGGAACAGTTGCGGAGTCAGGGTTTGCAACTAGTGGGTGAAGGGAAGGCACAAGGGGCGATCATGCAAACGGCAATCACTGGGAAAACGTTTGTGGTAACGGGAACGCTGCCAACGTTGAAACGGGATGAAGCGAAGGATTTAATTCGGAAAGCGGGTGGTAAGGTAACGGATTCCGTTAGCAAGAAGACGGATTATTTAGTGGTGGGTGAGGATGCGGGATCGAAGCTGGAGAAGGCGCGATCGTTGGGGGTTGCTACGTTATCGGAAGCTGAATTGCTGGAGTTGCTGGCTTAGGGTTGGATGGGTAATGATTTGAGATTGCTAGAACGATTGTCTGGTCGATCGATCCCCCTAAATCCCCCATCGATCCCTCTAAATCCCCCTTAAAAAGGGGGACTTTGAAGGGAGACGGTGAAATTTCAGAAAATTTGACTCAATTTCTCCCTTAAAAGGGGGGGCTTTGAAATGAAGAAGGTGAAATTATCAGTTTTGCCTAGGGAGGTGGAAGGAGGTAATAAATGATACTTGGCGAATTTTTGAAATACGGATTGACAGGAGCTTTAGTTCTTCGTAGGCTTGTTTTTCATAGCGGCTCCGTGGGCATCCTTCTTTGATGAAATGGGTTGGCATGAAGCACGGGGACGCTGGGTTCCCAGGAATTTAGGGCACTACTCGGGATTGCGCGAACAACCCCAAGTAGCTATTCCCCCTCGCTGTGTGACCAGCAAGGCGGCTTGTTGAGAATTTTAACATTCGATCGAGCCACTCTTGTTTGTGATGTCAAACGGGGTGGCTCTAAATTTTTGGGCTTCTTAGGTTCACTACAGGAGAAGCTCAATTATGGCGAAAGATTCTAGCGATCGTGGCGATCGCTCGGTTCAACATGAGCGTCAACGCTTACAGATCCACTTAATCGGTCATCCAGAATTCATTCAGGACACGATTAATCAATTGCATGTCCATCGGATCGCCGATCGGATTCATTGGAGTGAACCGATGAAGATCGTCCATTCGGACGGCCAATACATCAGCATCCTCAGTCGCGAGCGTCAGCGTTAACGGTTGAAGTGTCGTAGGTGTTCCGCAGGTTTGCCTGTTGGGTAGACTGTGGGCACCTCCGCTAAAGCCAACTTTTCTCCCTCATTAGTGTGATGCAATCGCGATCGGCTTTTCAGGTTGTTCTGGGAGGCGTCGTTTTCGGGCAAAAATCTAGAAAAACTTCATCATTGGCTGAAACTAACCGATCGTCGCACCTGACTGGCAATGCTATTTTCAGCAAAATTAGTTCGCAGCAGGTGAACTTTGCGTTAGGCAGCAAATCCCTGATTAGGAAATTGCTTAGAGTACGGTTGTGGAGTGTTCAAGATAAAGAAATGAAAAAAGTACTATAGGAGATATTCAAGACCATCTGTTGATGATCACTTTCTTCTAAAAGCTTTGATAGTCAGTTTTTCCCGCAAAGATGCTTGAAACTGCTAAAATATTTTTTTTTAAAGTTGATTGACATAGTGTATAGTATAGATGGAGGAGCAAACGTCGGCTTCATGCCGTGTGTCCAAGTAGCAACCCTACTTAGACCTAGCTCCTCTTAAGTTTTTCAAGAGTTAATGGGTTTCTATCGCTATACCACTCTCCGTAAGGTTTGTTGCGCCTGTCATCCAAATCCATAATCAATCTATATTTTTTGGCAAGTGACTGGAAAAATTGAGATTCTTCCCGTTCGTAGAGCCGTTGAATTGCCCACAAGTAATAGTCAATAATCTGTAAGCCTGCAACTTCAGACGGATAGGCAGGCTTTATAAGGACTGAACTGTTTGAACTAATTTTCCACTGAGTCTCAAAATTCTTTTGGGCTTGATTAATAGCTTGCTCTAAAGCTTCCTCACGGGCTTCCTTGCCACGTCTAGCAATGGCGATCTGAATAATATCTGCTTTATGAAGCAAGTTTTTAAACAGGCGTTTAATCAGGTCGTCATAGATTGCATTTTGTTGAAGCTTCTTACCCAGGCTCTTGTAATCTACTTTTGCTGCTTCAGCGATTTCAGCCTTGCTGCGAATTGCTACAAAAACTTTAATGTCAAAGGATTGAATGAGTTCAAAAACCTTTTCTCGAACCTCCGCATAGTCATCTTTTGCATGAAAGGCAACGGCTGTCTTTTTGGCTTCCGGTTGCATTGAAGGGATGCCTTTGTAGCGCGGGTGAGTCATCAGGCTCGAGCGAAGCGCTTCTAGTTCCCAAGCAACTTGCTCTGGATCGGCAATTTGAGCAACACCCATCATGAAAAATTTGGATGCTCCGGGTTGCCCTACGATGATGCGACCCTTTTTATCAAAGAATGAGAGATCACCTGCCTCATCGACAAAGTAATGACGAAATTGAATTTCTTCTGACATGCAAGGAGAAACGGAATATGTTTGAACTATTTTACACTAACCTGCAATCACAGCTTCTAACTCCGCGATCACCTCGTCCTCAACATTGATAACCTTTTACATTGTCTCAAACACGGGTGCCAATTAGGGTGGCTGATTGATCCAGATGACTATTCTATTCTTACTTTTATTCCCCCACGAAGAACCCAACGTTTTTCGTGGAAGTCACCCACTATCAATCCCAAAAGACATCAAATTAGCACTCACCGCTGAGCAAATATTTGCATGGCTAAAAATCAAGTAACGTTAATGGAATTGAACAAGCAAAGAGGATGACTAGAAGGATAAGCGATCGGCTCATTTTCCCAAAAAACTGTCTACGGAAGCAGAGATGGTGGTCGTTGAGAGCTATCGTAGTTCTTTCTGTCTCATTTGTTTGATGCAAAGTTCGATCGATCTTTCCAATTTCTCCGTGGACAGTCGTTCCGAGTTAAATCTTCAGAAAATCTTCCTCATTAGCCCAACTTCATTTTTAGTGTTGGAATTTTCTACTGCTATTTCAGGATTTTTGTGATTGTTGCAATCGTCTACGTTGGGATCAGTATAATCGGGCGGGTTATGATGGTAGGCATGATGTTTAAGGGTTAAGCCTATGGCAATTCGACAACCCCGTTATCCCAAAGAAGAGTTCGCCCGTCGTGGCAATGAGATTTATGAGTCGCAGGTGCGCGCTCAAGTCGAGGAGGGCAATCACGGCAGGATTGTCGCGATCGACATTGAAACTGGAGCCTTTGAAGTTGCTGACGCGCCGCGCGTCGCCGTCGATCGTCTGTACGACCGTCACCCTGATGCACAGCCCTGGGTCATTCGGATTGGACATCGGGCAGTGTTTCGCATCGGCAGCCAGAGTTTAAGGCCGTCGGTATGATGTTCGGTGTGGTGAGCGATAGTTGTGAGGCGATCATCAAAGTTACGATCGGTGGGGCTGAAACTCCTAAAGTCACAGTTGATGCGCTGATTGACACAGGTTTTACCAGCTTTTTGGCACTGCCACGATCGGTCATTGAATCACTCGGATTACCTTGGCATTTTAGTGATGTTGGTACCCTAGGGGACGGGAGTGAGGTCATTTTCGAGGTCTACACGGGGCATGTGATTTGGGATGGAGCGGTTCAGATTATTGATGTAGTTGCTTCGGAAGCGATGCCTCTGGTTGGGATGGGGCTGTTGTATGGATTTAAGTTGCAGATAGAAGCAGTTGAGGGCGGTATTGTCGCAATCGAAGCAATCCGCTAGCATGAAATTCTGGCTTGTGCAAGGTCTAACATAGTCCCTGAGGCGGACTGGATAACACTGGTCGGTTGAATTCAAGAGACTGCCAGCATCGGGTGAGACGGAAGCAGAGAGGGTGGTCGTTGAGAGCGATCGTAGTCGTTAATTGCTAATGGGCAATGTTAGTGGAATATTTGGTTTCGATCGCGCCACCCATCAAAATGACGATCTAACCCAAATTATTGATCTCCTCTCACCAAAAAATTATATAGATCGCGCCACAAATGATGAGGATGAACAGGTACAGCCATGGTCAGCAGACCAGCTTAGACTTCGGAAAGACATTGGATAAGTTTTGAGCTTAAAATAATCAGTAGCTTCAACCAAACAATTCCTATGAGCATCAGTCTTACCCCTGATCAAGAACGCCTGATTCAGACGAAACTCCAGTCTGGTAAGTACCGCTCTGTCGAAGAAATGCTTGAAATGGCGCTGCGATTACTGGACGAATCCGATCGTGCCGATACCGAATGAGTAGAGGAAGTCCGCTGACGGTAAAACCTTCGTTAATCAGATGTTAGAACGGTTCCAGCAAGCAAATCAGGCATAGGTATGAGTCGCTACGTCATCAACATTCTTGCCAGCCGAGATCTCAAAGAGATTGCAGACTACTTTACTGAAAGCAGCCTTGAAGCAGGCGATCGGTTTTTTCGTGCTTTCGATCGCTATCGGTTTCTGCATCGGGAACTATTAGAGCATTTTGCTGATAAAGCCGGAGGTATCTCATGAATCAAAAACTAGTAGAATCCTTAGCCCAAATTATTCGATCGCTGTCGGATGAAGAGCGACAATGGCTGGAACGTGAAATCCACAAATCTACTACTTCAACGCAGGTTGAAGACTTAAAACATCGGCTGAAAGAATATGAAGACAAATATCAGATGCCATCAGAGCATTTCCATCAGCGTTTCCAGGCGGGAGAACTGGGAGATGACATCGATTTTTTTGAGTGGAATACCTACTACGAAATGCTGACTGCTGCCCAGATTAAAGCCTCTTAAAGTCGATGGATTTAGAGCAATACATTACTGCTGTCAATGCAAAACTGGCTGACAGCCCAATCACTAGCGCGATCGAGATTGTGGATGAGCGCATCCTTCTGAATCGTGGCTACTTCCGCGCTCGACTTACCCTCACCAATTCTGACTTCCTTGAGGTTGCTGAATCCTTTACGCTTCAAGACAGCCAACTGATCACATTAGACTATCGGTATCAATGGATGGATGCCTCTAAACAAGTCCTCAGAAAACGCTGGGATAGCGTCAAACATTTTCCAGATTTGCCCAATTTCCCCCACCATGTTCACATCGGCTCAGAATCAAACGTTGAAGCTGGACTATCCCGAAATATTCTAGAATTCATAGGTTTTATGGAATCTGAATTGAGCTAAGCAAAGCTCTCCTGGCAAGCCGTATAACCGGGTCAAGAAGGGTATTTAACCCTTCCCTCCCAACCCTCGCAGGTTCGCACCAGGCGGATCAGGTCATATCCTTTCCAGCTCAGCCCTGTCGAAATCGCATGAAGCTTACTTGTCACCATTCTCAACAAGTTGCCAATGGGCATACACGGTTTCCGCTACTGTTTCCAGTAACACAGTCGTTAGTGGAATATGTGGGATCGATCGCTCATGTAGGCAATGAAGCTTTTAGATTCACAGATGACAATGACCAATTTGAGGACTCCACAATTCGCTCTGATGACTACAGCTTAGTCAGAGTCAGCAAATAGGGCAACATGACCTCACGCTATAATTGAGTGCAGTAACGCGAGGTTAGATTATGGCAGTTCGTCAGAGGCGTTATGGCAAGGAAAAGTTGGCTCAACGAGGGCAAGAACTTTACGAATCTAGCATTCGGCAGCAGGTCGAAGCCGGAAACGAGGGCAAAATTGTGGCTATCGACATTGAAACCGGAGAGTTTGAAGTCGATCAGGATGTTGTCCCTGCCACCAATCGCCTATTCGAGCGGCATCCTGATGCCCAACCTTGGGTCATCCGGATCGGACATCGCGCCGTTGATCATTTTGGCGCACGGAGCCTGAAGAAAAAACCATGATGTGCGGGGTTGTGAATTTGCATTGGGAAGCAACCCTTTTAATCCAGGGAATGCAGTCGAAAAAGCATCCCTACTGGAAATAGCGCCAGCGAAATGAAGCAAATGTCAGAAATCGGAATGTACTGATTTTGGTCTGAATACCCAGGATTTTCAGATTGATAATCCCGCCAATTTTAGTTCGGGTTTAAAATAAAGGAGCACAGTCGATACAAGGTCAAGTTTATGGCAGTTTCTCCAGAGGGGAGGTTTCACCAACGCCGCCCCCGCTACAGCAAAGAGGAATTTGCTCGACGTGGCGATGAGATTTATGAATCTCAAGTTAGATCGCAGGTCGAGGAAGGCAATCATGGCAAGATTGTGGCGATCGATATTGAAACTGGAGCCTTTGAGCTTGCTGATGATACGATGACCGCAACTCGACGACTTTATGAGCGAGTGCCTGATGCTCAACCTTGGGTCATTCGGATTGGCTATCGCGCCGTTCATCGTTTTGGTGCACGAAGCTTGAAAGACATTCTATGATGATGCAGGGTTCCGTCAATCAAAACTACGAGGCGATGCTTTCCCTGGTGGTGAGGAATGGCGACAAACTAAAATCCATTGATGCTGTGATTGATACTGGATTCACGGGATTCTTGAGTCTCCCAATTGTGATTGTCACAGAGCTTGATTTGTCTTGGAGTTACCGCGATCGAGCAACCTTGGGCGATGGTAGCGAAGTCTTGTTTGATATTTACGATGCAATGGTGATTTGGGGTGGGCAGTATCGAGAAATCGAGATTAATGCAGCAGAGACAGAGCCGTTAATCGGGATGAGTATGTTGAGGGGTTATCGATTGCAAGTTGATGCGGTTCAAGGCGGATTGGTGAGGATTGCAGAGTTGCCGATCGTAATTTAGAAGCTACTCGTGAGGCAAGGTCTAACAAGCCCCAGGCCAACGGACTCGTAAGGGCGATCGATTCCTGCATCTCACGCGCTTCGGCTCCCAATCTCAAGGCAACGCTGAATCTGGGTCAGATATTCTGGGTCAGATATTGATGTGCTAGTCGTGCTGAAGCCACCCGTCCATCCTGGGGAAGAAATCAGCAGATTTAGTGTGTGAGTATACTGAGACTAGAGATTTCACGTTGCTAGGGACCCAGCCCATGACAAACCGCGAGCAATTGATTCAAGAACTCGAACAGGCTCCCGATGATTTAGTACAAGCAGTGCTGGATTTTTTACATCGAGCCAAAGCGATACGCAGAAATCATCCCCTTGCAAAATTTGCAGGTATCTTAGGAGATTTCCAGGAACAAATCTACCCAGCAGCAGGTTGAATCAGGATGTCCCATTTGGGTAAATCTGGATTGCGCTGCAAACGAGTTTCAATTTCACGCATCGCTGATTTTGAGAGTGAGATTCCTTTAACATAAGTATTTGGGTTAAACACAACGATGGGATGAATTCCCTTCCAAGTCATCGTTCGTGCCCATTGCAGCATGGTGTTGAGATCTTTGAGTTGAGTGCCATTCCAGTGTTGTTCCAATATCCCCCAGCATCGCTCAATTGGATTGTATTTGCTGTGATAAGGCGGATAGTAAAGCAGTTGAATCGGCTTGCCAATTTGGTCACAAAACTGCACCATCCGCTTAAGAAATTGAGTACGAACGCCGCTGCTTTCCGGTCCATTATCGACCTTGAGTTGGAGCAGGGTGGTTTGGGTTTGTTGGGTCAAACTCAAGCCTGCCCACCAAGCTTGGAGCGTATCGACGATAAAGTCACTGGTTTTAGAGGAACTCCCAAAGTAGATAGACAATTGTCCACTGTCCTCATCGACAATGCCACAAGGAATGTACTTTTCTTGGCAACCTAAATCATGGTCACTCGCCTGGTTGTCGCCTCTGGTTTGACCGCCACGCGAATAGTCACCGATGTTGACGGTAGCTTTGCAATCGATGCTCACTCGTTTGACGCTACCATCGTCGCTCTTGCGGTCTTTGGCTTTGATGTTGGCAAAAATCGCATCCGTTTCGGGAAGTTTTTTTGGGGTTTGGCTTTGACGACAGCTTGCAATCGATAGCCCATCCGATTGAGAATCACAGCCATTGTGCTGGGGGCAGGCAATTGCGCTGGAGCAAATCCTTGCTGCTGCAATTGCACAATCGCTTCCTGAGCGGTTAAGCGGGTATAGGCAATCGCACTTTCAAACGTGGGGTCTTGTTGAGCATGAGCCTCGGCTAGCTCTCGTAGCGCAGCGGCGGCTTCTGGCTGCCGCTCTTCCCAGCGTTTCGTACCCCCATACCCTGCTTGTGCCCCAATACACACGATTCCAGTTCGCTTCTCTGCCAGTCCTACTTCGACGCTCTCTCGTCCCCATCCGAACACTCGCTCTGCCAATCGAGCACTGCCCTTGCAATATTTCAATGTCATCTCGGCTTGAAAACTGCGCCGTTCGACTCCACGCAATTTGGATGCAGCCAAACAAAGGTCTGCAATTTGCGATGAACTAAGGGGATTTTCAGATTGAGGAGCGTTTTTCAAGTCTCTGCTTCCTTGCTTGTTGGAACAACTGAAAGCATTTTACCCTGGGTAGTTTCTTTGTTAGAAATCTCCTAAAACATCGATCTTATCTACATCAGTTGCCGATTCTCTCAAAATGCTACGCATGGAGATACCGATCGCATAGATTGCCAAGCAAAACGCCTCGAAAAAGGCTTCAACCTTGCCCCCCAATAAACTGCTAGCAACCCTTCCCAAGAAGGCTATCAAATTTAACCAGTTATTAAGCTGTTTGTTTATCCACACACTCTGATGGTAAGAATTGACCCAATAACTGTGGGTTTGGCAAAGGCTTGCCTTCTTCCAGGGTTGATTCAGTTAGCAATTCCAGAACCTCACGGGCGTTTTGTAGAGCTTCTTCGTAGGTGTCCCCGTGGGTAACAGGTTGCATAACATCCTGAAACTCGGGCAGAAAAACTACGAAACAGTTATCTTCCTCAGACCACTGGATGACAATTGTGTATTTCATTCTTCAAAATCCTCCAGGTTCTTGAGTTGTTCTAGCGCTTCATCCACTTGTTTTTCAAGGTAAGGCTTGGCATCATTACCATCTTTCCCAGCGATAATGATGGACTGGGACAGTTTAGGATGGAACCATTTGGTATGACTACCCTTCGCTGGTTTGTAGGTAAACCCTGCTTTCAATAATAGACTTTTTAACTCTCTGATTTTCCTAGGCATTGGCTCCTCTCTCCTTAGGGCAGCCAAGGATATTGCCGAAAATCGGGCTTGCGTTTTTCTAAGAAGGCTTTCTTTCCTTCCGCGCCTTCTTCGGTCATGTAGTACAGCATTGTGGCATTGCCCGCTAACTCTTGCAGACCTGCCTGCCCATCACAATCGGCATTCATGGCCGCTTTCAAACACCGGATCGCGATCGGGCTTTTCTCCAGAATTTCCTGGGCCCATTGGATGCCCTCCGCTTCCAACTGCTCCACGGGTACCACTGTATTGACCAAGCCCATATCCAAAGCCTGTTGCGCGTTGTATTGGCGGCAGAGGTACCAAATTTCCCGTGCTTTCTTTTGCCCCACGATCCGCGCCATATAGCTTGCGCCAAAGCCACCGTCAAAGCTACCCACCTTCGGCCCCGTTTGCCCAAATACCGCATTCTCCGCCGCGATCGTCAGGTCACAGAGCATGTGCAACACATGGCCACCCCCGATCGCATAGCCTGCCACTAGCGCAATTACCACCTTGGGCATGGAGCGAATCAGCCGCTGCAAATCCAGCACATTCAAACGCGGTACGCCTTCCTCGTCAATGTAGCCGCCTTCGCCCCGCACACTTTGATCGCCCCCTGCGCAGAAGGCATATTTGCCATCGCTGTGAGGCCCAGCGCCCATGAACAAAATTACGCCAATGCGACTATCTTCGCGGGCGTTAGCAAACGCTTCGTAGAGTTCGACAACGGTTTTGGGACGGAAGGCGTTACGCTTATGGGGACGGTTAATGACAATTTTGGCAATGCCATCGGCTTTGAAATATTGAATGTCTTCATAGTCCTTCACCGAATGCCATTCCATAATCTTGCCTCGCCCCTTTTGCCGACGTTAGGATACCGACCCCATATTCTATAGGGTTTCGGGGGGCGATCGACTCACTTCGGACGCTGACGACTAATCCGCCAGGGTTTCTGCGGGATCGAGAAGAAACGGTTCTGCGTCCGGTTGGTGGGGTTGGGGGCCATCCAGCAGGCAACTGACGGTCATATCGCCCATGACATTAATGGCAGTGCGACAGCGATCGAGGAACCAATCCACCGTAATCAGTAGGGCAATGTACTGCGTGGGCAAGCCAACGGAACTAAACACCAGGGTCATGGTAACCAATCCGGCTTCCGGAATGCCTGCGGCTCCGACGGAAGCAACGATCGACGTCAAAATTACGACTAACTGTTGCGGGAGGCTGAGGTTCAACCCCAAAACCTGGGCGATGAAGAGCGCGGCCATGGCTTCGTAGAGGGCGGTGCCATCGTTGTTGAAGTTACTACCGACCAGTGCCCCCATGGAAGCAGACGACTCCCGCAGCCCCACCTTGGCAATCAAGGCTTCAAAGGTAATGGGCATCGTCACCGTGGAAGACGCTGTGGAGAAAGCGGTAATTAGGGGATCTGCTCCGCCTTGCAAAAAGCGCTGAGGACTGACCCAAGAGCCTAACTTGACGCGGGTGAGATAATAAATACCCTGGAGTAATAAGGCCAGAATCACTGTCAGCACAAAAATACCTAAAGCTTTAAAGGGTTCAAACCCCTGAATCGCGATCGTTTTGGCTACGATCCCAAACACCGCGATCGGAACCAGCGCAATCACCCAATGCAAAATGCGAATTACCGCTTCAAACATCACGGCAATGCCCTGTTCCACGGCTACGTAATCCCGTTTTCCGTCGGCGATTTGGTGGGCTTTGATGCCCCGTAGCACAATGCCAAAGGCCAAGGCCAGGAAAATCAACTGCAAAACGTTGTTATCCACCAAGGGCTTGACCACCGACTCCGGCACCATCTCCTGCAACAGTCCCCAGGGATCCAAACTTTTGCCATGCATCGCTTCGGTGGGGGCAGTGAGTTTGCCAAAGCGACCGGGTTGCAGCACGTTGGCAACCAGGAGCCCAATCACGATCGCGACGGTGGTATTGGTAATCAGCAAAATGGCCAACTTGCGCCCCGATCGACCGGGAATGTCAGCGGTGAGAAAGGTATGGAGAACGGCTAGCAAAATCAGCGGGGTCGCTAGGGTGCGCAGGGCTTTGAGGATCAGCGTACAGGGCACTGCGAGGTGGTTGGCCCAGCCTTGGACGGCTTCGCTGGCATGGCCCGCCCCCAATAAAATTCCGACGACGATCGCTAGGACAATGGCGATCGCGATTTGCACATAGAGGGGAATGGCTTTCCAGTTGAAGGATTTCTGTGGTGTTTCCATAGGGGGCGTGATAACGACTCGATCGGTGGATATCAGCGAAACATCTGACTGCGTCCCCGCAATCTTAATCGTTACAACTGAGGAGCATGACAGGTTTCCAGGGAATGTTACGGGAACGTGAGAAAGCGCAACTCGCCTTATCCCGATCGCGCCAGAGTAGGCTGGGCTGCTTTTTATTGCAGTCCGGTGTAATGGGGCAAATGCTGGCATAATGGAAAGGTTTTCAATTTAGTTAGAAGTAACGATTAGGAGCCATGCGTAGTCACTATTGCGGTCAAGTTCGAGCAGCCAATATCGGAGAAACTGTCACCCTGTTCGGCTGGGTCGATCGTCGCCGTGATCATGGCTTTGTGATTTTTCTCGACCTGCGGGATAAGACCGGAACCGTGCAAGTGGTCAGCGATCCCGATCGCACGCCCCAATCCCATCCGATCGCGGGGGATATTCGCAACGAGTACGTGATCAAAGTGACGGGTCGGGTCAGCAAACGGCCTGAGGAATCTCTCAATACCAAGATCCCCACGGGGGAAATCGAAATTTACGCCGATGAGATTGAAATTCTCAGTGCGGTGCGCAAGCAGTTGCCCTTCCAGGTGTCCAGTGCGGAAACGGAAACGGTAAAAGAAGAACTGCGCCTCAAGTACCGCTATCTCGATCTGCGGCGGGAGCGCATGAGCAAGAACTTGCAACTGCGCCACCAGGTGATTAAGTCGGCGCGGCGGTTTTTGGAAGATGAAGAGCAATTTACCGAAGTCGAAACTCCCATCCTGACCAAATCTACGCCGGAAGGTGCACGGGACTACATTCTGCCGTCGCGGGTTAACCCCGGTGAATGGTTCGCCCTGCCCCAGTCGCCCCAGTTGTTTAAGCAGTTATTAATGGTGTCGGGACTCGATCGCTATTACCAGGTGGCGCGCTGTTTCCGGGATGAGGATCTACGGGCCGATCGGCAGCCGGAATTTACCCAGCTCGACATGGAAATGAGCTTCATGGGCCAGGAGGAAATTCTGGATCTGAATGAGCGGCTGGTCTGCTACATCTTCAAGGCAGTGAAGGGCATCGAAATTCCCCGACCCTTCCCGCGCTTGACCTACAAAGAGGCGATGGATAAGTATGGTTCCGATAAGCCCGATACTCGCTTTGGCCTAGAACTGGTGGACGTGTCAGACATTCTGAAGAACTCTGGCTTTAAGGTCTTTTCCGATGCGGTGGCCAAGGGCGGCATTATTAAGATCCTGCCGATTCCGGGTGGCAACGATGCGATTTCCAACGTGCGGATCAAGCCCGGTGGAGATCTGTTCAACGAAGCGACCGTTGCAGGCGCGAAGGGACTGGCCTATATCCGCGTGCGGGAAAATGGTGAAATCGACACGATCGGAGCCATTAAGGACAACCTAACCCCAGAACAAAAGGACGAACTGCTCAAGCGCACCGGAGCCCAGGCGGGACATCTGTTGCTGTTTGGGGCGGGGGATACGGCAACGGTCAACAAAACCCTCGATCGGCTGCGGCAAGTGGTGGGTCGGGAGTTAAATCTGATCGACGAGAGTCTGTGGAATCTGCTCTGGGTGACTGATTTCCCGATGTTTGAGTGGAATGCCGATGAAAAGCGGTTGGAAGCGCTGCACCACCCGTTTACTTCCCCGTTCCCGGAGGATCGCGAGGATCTGGCCACGGCCCGCGCCCAAGCCTACGATATTGTGTTGAACGGCTATGAAATCGGCGGCGGCAGTCTGCGGATCTATCAGCCCGATCTGCAAGCTAAGGTGTTTGAGACGATCGGCCTCAGTGACGAGGAAGCCCAGAGCAAGTTTGGCTTCTTGTTGGAAGCCTTTGAATACGGCACGCCGCCCCACGGTGGGATTGCCTACGGGATCGATCGCTTGGCAATGCTGTTGGCCGGTGAGGAATCGATTCGGGATGCGATCGCCTTCCCGAAGACGCAGCAGGCGCGTTGCTTGCTCACCAATGCTCCCTCGCAGGTGGAAGACAAGCAGCTCAAGGAGTTACAAGTCGTGTCTACCTATCGGCCTAAGCTGAAGCAAGACTAGGAAGGTTGGGTCAATCAACGGGCGACCGATGGACAAATTGGTCGCCCATTTAATCTAAAGACCGAGTTCCAGCACAAGTTCCAATTGGCTAAGAATTTATCGATCGTGCAGTTGAGTCAGCATGGGTGTGATTCAGAAAACTACGGATACGGTAGACCTCTGCGATCGTAACCGCTAGGCGACGCTGGCGTTCTTCTGTTGGTAGATCGACCTGTTGATGCAAATCCTCCAGTTGTGTTTGTAAATCGAGGAGTAATGCATTTAAGTTGGGTTCTTCGATCGGTCGAAAAGGAACCGGATGACAGTCCGCCGCCGCCAAAGCACTGGACAAAAAAGCGCCCGACTCCATTTGCGACAGGGGCAAATCGGGAGATCCCAAGTTCGGAGGTTCAGTCACATCTGAAGCAGCAGCCAAGCCCGAAGATGGAGTGTCACTGGACGGGATTGCTAAATCGGCAGGCGTCTCTTGGTCTGACGCTGAAGCAAGGGCAGACGAAATAGGCTGGGGCTGGCGGGATTTTTCCAGTTTCAGTTCGATCGCCGTTTGCTGAAGGGTTTCAACCACACCGTAAATCTCAACGGGGTCGAAAATTTTTAACAAACTGGTTTGGGTGACAATGCCTAATTTGGCACCCCAATCCCAGGACACCACTAATCGTCGTACCCGTCTCCGTTGCATTTCCTGGTGCGCCGTCCACAGGGAGTCATCGGGGTTGAGCAGGAACAGCGGACTACTCATAATTCTCGATGCGGGAACCGTTGCTAACGACTGCCCAAAGGCTTGAAACTGCACAATATCCCGTTCTGTGACAATCCCGATCGGGCGAATGACCTTCAGCTTGTCCTGCCAGTTCTCCGTTTCCGTAATCACGACGCAACTGACGCGATGATCCGCCATTTGTCGAGCCAGTTCCACAACCGAAGTTTCTGGTGGTGCATGAACCACATCCGTCGTCATCACATCTACTACCCGCCGCAGCTTCAGCAAGTGGGTGGGCCGCAGCACTTGGCGAATACTCTCCGAAGACACCACCCCCACGACTGTCGTGCGATCGGTCTGTGCCTCAGTGCTCGTAATCACCAAATGACGAATGCGATAACGCCGAAATAAAAACAGCGCTGAAAAAACATCCTGAAAAGCGGCTTCAGACAGGGTGATCACCGGATGAATCATGACCTCTTCGGCCATGGTTTGCTCAAAATCCAGTCCCTTCGCTGTGAGTTTAACGATATCCCGCTCCGTCAGAATGCCTAGGAGTTGCTGATCCTGCATGACCAAAACGCAACTTGATCGCGCTCCCGACAATTTACTTGTGCGATTACTAATCGCTTCTAGCAGTTTTCGACCCCGTGTTTGATTCATTAAAATCACCACTTCAGACAGCGATGTCTGAGGCGAAACCATCAGAGGGTGATGATCGATCGCTTCGTCGAGGGGTGGGGAGAGGGAGTCATCAAACGCTGTCATAGACTGCCAACTTCGGTTGCGAATGTTCTTAAAGCGTTAGATGGATCTGTTTCTGCCATCAGGACGCAGCGATTCAGAAGATCGAGATCCAAATCTGCAAGCCCTGGTAGCTCACTACGATCGACTCGCTCGTATCCTGCATCACGCAGTCGATACAGTCCCAAAACTCCGTCCTCCCAGAACCAAACCTCGGTAACACCTAGCGCTTGGTATCGAGTGAGCTTGGTGACATTGCCGCTGGTAAAGACAACTTCTATGGCCAGGTCAGGAATCGGTTTGAGGTTTTCAAAGCAGTAGGAACCATCCGCTTGAGCCGATACAGTTCCTTCTTTCTCTTGCGTCATCGTGCCGGTGGGGAAGAAACGCACCTGTTTTACCGCTAGATAGTAGGTCAACAGCCATGTGATGACTTGAGAGAACGTTTCATGCAGTTGACCGGGCATAAGAATTTCGATCGTTCCGTCAAAGTAAGTTAGCCGAGCACCAGGAGACTGTTCGCAGCCCTGCTGAATCAGGCTGAAATGCTCCCATGTTCCCTGCAAAGTAACAAGCCGATCTAAAACTCTTGGGATAGGTCTGTCTGCCGTAATGTTCATGGCTGATGAAAAATACAATCAATAAAACTTGCATCCTTTAAAAAATGTCAAGTGAAATACTAAGAATGCATGGCTCTCTTCCTTGCCAGTAGCTGATGTTATCTGTATCTAGGCTACACGATCGAGAATCAGGAGAAACATAATCCTCCTGATTCTCGTAATTTCTTGATTGTTTGGGGAAATTTCTAGATTTGTAGGATATTAGGCCGCGACCAATTGTTTTTCCGCTGATTTTTCCACAGATGGGTGTGACCGGGTGGAATGAGCGGAGGCGACAGGGTTGCATAGATCCCGTCCGACCGCTTGGGCGATCGGCTTCAAGCTGGTTACTAAAGCTGCCATTTCAGATAGCGATAGAGCTTGACGAGCATCGGAAACTGACTTCTCGGGTTCGGGATGGCATTCGATAATTAACCCATCTGCTCCACAGGCGATCGCCGCGCGGGAGAGGTCTGCAATCAACTCCGACTTTCCGGCAGCATGGCTCGGATCAACAATAATCGGAAGGTGGGTAATTTGGCGTAGGGCAGCCACGGCTCCCAAGTCGAGCACATTCCGCGTGTAGTTATCGAAACTGCGAATGCCCCGCTCGCACAAGACTACATTAGGATTGCCATGGCTCACAATGTACTCCGCAGCCATCACGAATTCTTCGATCGTTGCGGCTAGTCCCCGTTTCAACAACACAGGCTTATCCACTTCGCCCAAAGCCTTCAACAAATCGAAGTTCTGCATATTGCGACTACCGACTTGTAGCATGTGGGCTTGGGCTGCGATCTCCTCAATTTGGTGAATCGCCATCACTTCTGTCACGATCGGTAAGTCATAGCGTTGGCTTACGTTAGATAAAATCTCTAATCCATTGCCCCCCATCCCCTGAAATGCGTAAGGGGAAGTCCGTGGCTTGTAGACTCCCCCTCGTAGGGCTTGAATGGATGATTGTAACTGGGCTGCAACGGCTTCCATTTGTTCATGGCTTTCCACGGTACAAGGCCCGCCAATGATCACGATATTACGATCGCCAATGGTTACACGATCATTGAGTTGCACAATGGATTTATGGTCAGCGGCCAGTTTAGAAACTAGTTTTGCGTCTTTCATGGGATGACTCCTTGAATGGGTTACTTGAATGAATTACTGAGACAGGTTAATCGGTCAGCGGGCGGAATTAGCAATCGAAAAAATAGATATTTAAAAACCCCGGAAGCCTTTCAGGTGGGCGTTCCGGGGTTGGTTAGAAGTCTCATCTTGGCAAGATGGCTTAACCGGAACGCCTCGCGCACCAGAAAAAGTAAAAGCCATAAAACCAAGATTGCAGAGTTAGCATTTGCGAAAATCCACCGTGAGAACTTCTAGAACAAAAGAGAATCAGAACAAAAGAGAATCAACAATTTTAGGGAATTAAAAAACCGTAGATGCCAGCACCTACGGTTCACTCAGTCTCTTAATGCAAATCTGCTAAGACTGGCGAACCGGGTTATACCAAAAGTAAAAGCTTTGAGTGAACATAACCATTTTGCTGACTGGGTGATTACTGTATGTTGACTACTTCAGACCTTAACAAAGAAATTCCGGATTCGTCAAGCGTTACTTTTGATGCCCTAGAGTTTATCGATCCAGATTTTGACCGTCTAGGGCTTGTTGACCGACTCGATGATAGACTTCTTGCACTTGGGCGGCGTAGTCCCGATCGGTCAGCACGGGCTTAGACCCGGTCAGATCGATCGACTGCTCTAACTCAATCCACGATCGACAGCCGCCATAGGTGTCCTGGTAGGGAATCATCACAGGTTCATTTAAGCGAAACACCCGTAATAGCAGCACGTAGAGTGGCGATCGCGGCTTCCAGCGAAATCGTTCCACCGCAAATAAATCATTCCAAATATGTAGCGGGAGCAAGGCATCTAACGCAGCTTGTTCCGTCACTTCAATGACATCGGTAATGTGAGCCCAGGAACTGATGGGGATCACGGCTGGGTGCCATCCGGAAGCAACGAGTTCCACTTTGCCACGGTAGGGGGGCTTGAGCAATTCGGTTCGTTGATGCTCATGGGTGGGATACAGGAGCACCCGATCGCAGGCAACGGTAAATCGTCCCCCCACTTCTCGAATGCCTCCTTTCCGTAACAGCACGATGGTTTCCCCAGCCTCCAAAGCTGAGATTGCCACTGACCATTCTTTGAGGGCTGTGTCTTGCTGATTTCCCATGGACATTCCTAGGATTGATTCAGTTTTAAGTTGGTAAAAAACTCTATACAAGCCATGATCATCGGGTAGAGGACGCCCATCAGGCCAAGCCAACCGCTCGCTTGTCCTAACCATCCCATCAAAGTTTTTGCACTACCAGGTGCTTGTTCATTGTTGAGCGCCATCCAGCGGGAACTCATGGCAATAATCAACGAGCCAGCTAATCCCAAAGGAATACTGAGGGTAAACCAAGTTTTCAGCTTTGGGCCTGGATTAATCACGCCGAGGGCCGGAAAAATCAGCAATCCCACCAGTTCCGCTACGACCCAGAGGGAGAGCGCTGTGATCAAATCTCGGCGCTGGACATTATCAAAGGAAAATCGATTCATAGAAGGATCTCAAATCTTCAAGTTTTTTCAAGACTTGCCCGATGCGCAGTCACTCTAGTTTATCTACCATGGAGTAAACGATCGAAGCATCGATCGGGCGACTTGACTTAGAAAATTTTGATTTGGTAAGCCTTCATGACGACCCATGATTTGTTTATGCTGATTCTCATGCTGATGCCGGGGCTGTTTCTTTCTGCGGCAATTATGGCTGCATTTGCGGCAGGGGGCTAAACTTAATTGGATCCACTGAGATTGATGTATTACTAGCTTCTTGTCTTTTACAGACCCAAGGATACAAGCGCTGTCATTCTTTTATTTCAAGCGCTAATGTTCTAAGTGGTGAATATTGCTTCATAGAAATCTTTTGGGTAATCTGGTCTAGAGAAAATTTTTAGGCTAGATTACCAGCGGATGAGACATGAAAAAAATATTGAAACGAGTTCTTTTGGCAGTTATTTTAATTCCACTCTTAATTGGTGGTGGATGTACCATCTTGGTAATGACAGGGTTGTTCTCAGGCATATCGCAATCTATTCAGGAAAATGAACCCTGGGTTTTTGCAATCAAATCAGTTAAACGAGAGGGGCGACTTCTCAAAGATCCCTATGGCAATCAGAAAGAAGCTGCGGGAACATGGGTCATTATTCATGTAGAAGTAAAAAACCAATCTAACGAAAGACAGTCTGCCAAAGATATCTATTTTTTAGAGGGAATTTCTACTAAGCTCATTGATTCATCAGGGAAAGAGCATGATTACGATAGCGAGCTCTCCTATCTAAGACCTAAAACTTTTGATGAAAAGCCATTTAATCCAGGTGAAGGCAGACTAGTGAAAGCTGTCTTTGATTTGCCAGCAACAGTTCAACCTAGACAAATTGAATTTATGTTGGGATTAGAATCCAAAATAATTGAAATTACAAATTGACATTTTAGTCAATGGGATCAGCTTGCCAAACCAATTTCCTGGAGGCGTTGCTGTAGGTATGCTTTAGCCGTGGTGGGTGGAAACTTTGCTTTGCCCCCAGTTGCAGCAATACAACCGAGCAACGGAGTCAGATCCACTTCGGGGCGGGGATGCACAAAAAATGGCATAGAAAATCGAGCTGTTTGCGCATTGGCAGGATTGCTAACTCGATGGGTGGTACTGCGGAGCCGCCCATTGGTTAGCCATTGCAACATATCCCCACTGTCTACAATGATTTGCCCTGGGCAAGCTGCGATCGCGAGCCAGGAACCGTCCCGCTGCTGAATCTCCAAACCCGCCGCTGTCGCCTCACAGAGCAAGGTGATTAAGTTAATATCCTCGTGGGGAGCCGATCGGACACTGGCAGAATCCCGATCGGCGGGAATGGGGGGATAGTGAATGATCCGTAGAATCGTGTCACCGTCCACGATCATCTCGCGTAGTAAATTACGCGGCTCGCCTAGATAAAGGGCACAGGCTTCCAACAATTGCGCTGCACAATGCTCTAACTGCTCGTATAACTGCTGCATGGTGCCGTGAAACGTGGGGATCTCTTGGGGCCGGGGATTGATTAACCGATCATCCCGACCCACATGCCAAAATTCCTTCAAATCTGGCGCAGCATGATTCTTGGCATGTTCCTGGCCAAATCGGGTAAAGCCCCGTTGGCCTTTAAGCGATCGATCCTCATAGGTCAACTTAATGTCTTCTGGCAAGGCAAAAAATGCCTGCGCTGCTTGATAGGCGGATTGCACTAAGGTGTGATCGATCCCATGGTTGACGAGGGCAAAAAAGCCAATTTCTTCCAGCGCTTTGCCCATCGTCTCCACAAACCGTTGCTGCTGCGCTGAGCTTTCTACCAGAAAGTCCTGTAAATCAACGACTGGAATCGTTTGCTCAGCGCTTGTTAGATGATTGGTGCGACGATCGTTGCGGGAATCCAACGACAGGTTTGGATCGGTCATCTCGACTCCTTTTGGGCAGGTGTTCCCACTCCGGGATAATGTAACAACATGTTAAGATTTGAGTAATTAAAGCAAATCACTTTCTCTTGAGGACAGATCCATGATGACCTATCTCCTAACCAACCCTGCGGTACGCGGTGGCGAATTGTATCTCTGGTTATTCAATGGTGTCTATGCGATCGGTGCCTTGGCAGCGGGTGTGCTGGGTGTGATTGCTTGGTATAACTCTAAGCGTCCTGTCGGCTGGGAAGATCGTGATCGGCCAAGTTTTATCCCAGAAATTACCTTGGAATCCTCTCCCTCCGACGCTCCCGCTGCGAAAGAATCTTAGTGAGTAGAAGCGTCTTATCGGAAGAAGTTGTCGGCACCGAAGGGAATTCTTGGAATCAGCCTGGGCTCCCAAGGTCAGTGAAGATAAAACGCTCTAAGAATGAGTAAAAAAGGCGCAGGAATTTCTGCGCCTTTTTTAGTGTCGGGTGTTTTGCAACGGGGATGTTCTGAAAGCAATCCAGTGCCCATCTACTGAGTGCTTATCCATTTAGCGCCCATCCACCACCGCAACCCAGCGAGAATAAACCTTGCGAACCATATCTAACACACTATTGCGAGAACAAGTGCCCTCCTCACAATGGAGTTCGATCGTTTGTAACTGAGTGAGCAATTTGGCTTCTTCGTTAGCAACGGTGCCATCGCTGTAAATCAAAGCACTAATCGCTTCAATCAAACGGTGGCAATCTTCAGCGGTGGGATCTTTGCCAAGATATTGCCAAATCCAGTCATAGCACTCTTGGGCAGAGACCGATCGCAACTCGTGCAGGAGAGGATAAATTTCTTTATCCTGTTCTAGCCCCTGCTCGCGGGCGACTCGCATCAGGTATTCCCGTTCTTCAATCTGAATGACGCCATCCAGCCACGCTGCTCCGATGAGGATTTTCATCAGCGTTTTCGTATCGGTTTTGGTCATCATAGACGAGGCCCTCATTCACCTTTTCTTTCTAGCGCCCTTTGTCCTGACTCTCGCGAACTTTTAACCTTTCTTAAGTCTCACGCTTCCAAAGTCGCACTTTTTGCATCAGGTTTTCCCTGATCTGCGGTTCCCCAGTCCATCAAATCTCGCCCTTGCGTAATCTCACCATAAAAAAGCCATCCATATCCTGTTCATGGGGCAGGACTTTAATCCAACCTGCTGGAGAAACTAAGCGGGAAGCTACATTTCCTGAGGGGGGGAGGTCAATCTGCCACGATCGATGGTTAGCCAAGAAGGTTTCGACCACTTGCTCATTTTCCTGGGGATGCAAGGTGCAGGTGGAATAGACCAAAATTCCCCCTGGTTTCACCCAGGTGGCGGCCTGGGTCAGAATTTCCTGTTGCAGTTGCGCGAGCTGCTGAACGGATTCAGGGGTTTGTCGCCAGCGGGCATCGGCGTGGCGGTGTAGGGTTCCCAACCCGGAGCAGGGCGCATCGACCAGGACGCGATCGCATTGATTCGTAAATTGGGTGAGCGATCGGGCATCGCCTTCCACAATCTTGATGCTATGCAAATCGAGTCGTTCGAGGTTCTGTTGCAGTTTCTTTAACCGTGAAGCGGTGCGATCGCAGGCGTAAACGGTGCCGCGATCGTGCATTAATTCCGCCAGATGCAAGGTTTTGCCACCGGGCGCGGCACAGGCGTCCACAATCACCTCTCCCGGTTGTGGATCAACGAGGTAACTCACCAACTGTGCACTGGCATCTTGAACAATCCATCCGCCTTCTGAGAATCCTGGTAAGTCCTTGATAGCTCCCGATCGTGAGGATAACCGCAGACATTGGGGGACAGGATGTACTCGATGGGTGTGAACGCCCACGGCGGCCATGGCCGTGGCGAGGGTGGTTAGGGATGTTTTTAAAGTATTTACCCTGAGGTCTAGATGGGGAGGGCGATTCATCCATTCACAGAGTTTCTGGGTGGCCTCTAGGCCCCATTGATCCAGATAGATCTGGATAATCCAATCGGGGTAGCTATAGCGAATGCCTAAACTAGTGGGATCTTGACCCAGATCTGGAAGGAGTACGGCGATCGGATCAGCGGGATTGGTCTGGATGAGGCGATAGGCTGCCCGCAGCAAAGCATTCACAAATCCCGCCAAGCCCGCAAAGCGCTGGGATTTCGCCAGTTCAACTGTGGTGTGAATGGTTGCAGAAACGGGGATTTGTTGGAGAAATAAAAGTTGATAGAGACCCAACTGGAGAAGCAGCCGCAAATCTAGCGGTTGTTGGGTGGAAGATTTTTTAGCGAGCCGATCGATGATGGCATCTAAGGTGCGCTGTCGCCGCACAATGCCATAGACCAATTCGGTAAAAAGGCGTCGATCGCGGTCGTCCAGTGCGTTTCGGCTGAGACAACGATCGATCGCAAAATCAGCATAGGCGCTTTGTTGATGAATTTGTTTCAGCGCCAGTAGCGCTAACTGACGAGCATTAAAAATCACAGAATTATCTAGGGGAGACGATGGCAGAGTTAAGTCAGGGGTTTAGAGAGTTGAATGGAAAAATTAAATAGAACAACCGCAGGAGCTGCACCCAGCCTGGGGAAAGACTGCCACTGAATGGACGATCGGGCCCCCAATGATGGCCAAATCCTGCAAAGATTTGGATTCAAACGTAGGTATGAGCAGTCTTGGTTCAAACGTCTATTAAGAAAGTCTATCTTCAAGGCGTAATTTGGGGGATCGGGCTTGAGTTTAGCTTACCCTAGTTGATTGGGGGTTGACCAGTTGCTGACTCACTCTGACTCCAATGGCTCACCACGGGATATTCAACCATGCCGATGCTCTTACTTGAAGGGATGTTTTCTATCCTCAATGCGGCTCCTGATGGTGATTCTATTCGCTTTATTCCCTACAATCCCACCCTCTGGAAACAGGTGCGAGGTCGTGTTCGTCCCAACCGTATGGGGGGGGTGCAACTCCGGCTAGATGCGATCGATAGCTTGGAAACCCATTTTTCAGTGCCTGGGGTCGGGCGACGACTCCACCAACCAGAACATTGGGGCAATGCCGCAGCCGATCGCCTCCTGGCATTCCTAGGGTTTGACCTCCACACCATCCACCGCAGCCCGGATCAAACCATCCAAGCGGCTGAGCCTGCCATGGTACCTGGCTATATTCTGACGCAGTTCGCCGATCGCAATGGTCGCGCGATCGCCTTTGCCTTTGCTGGACGATCGCCCCAGCCCAGTGGAGCCTGGGTGCACGTGGAGGCAGATTGGCTCACCAGCAGTGCTAACAACTCTCTGTTAGCCGCTGGACTGGCCTATCCTACCCTCTACTCCAAGCTCTATCGAGATTTGCGAGAGGTATTGATTCTGACGGCGAAACGGGCGCGACTACACCAAATGGGGCTATGGGCAGAGGATGTGACCTGTCAGGGCTTTCAGCTAGAGAGTTTATATACCCTGACCCATGAAGCTGTGATTTTACCCAAATTATTTCGCCGATTGGTCAGTTATTTGCTGACGGAAAACAGTGCCATGGGATTGGCGGGGGTTCAGGATTATCTCAAGGCCATTGACGATCGGGTGGTGATGCATCCCACGGGAGAACATACGAGTCTCGATCGTCTCCTCGCAGTGAAGAACAACTGGATGCGGTTAACGGTTCAACCGGAAGATCTAGTATTTATCGAAAAATAGATAGGATGTTCTGGTGGCTGCAACTATGCGACGGTATAGAAATGTTCCTGCTGCCATTGTTTCATGCTGTGTTTAAACTGGAGCAGCCGAGTTTCTAATGCTTGGATGAGATGATCGAACGGAGCAGTCGGATTATTCTTAGCTTGAATTTCGATTTCCGTTGCAATCACGGACAGGGCCGTCACCCCTGTGCAGGCACAACTACTCTTAATGTAGTGGGCATGTTGCACAATCTCAGTTTGTTGCTGTTTGTGAATTGCTTCTTTCAATTCCTCCAGTTTGGCGGGTAATAGGGAAAGAACCTCTTGGAGAAATTCAGCAATCATGGTCTCGTTACCCTGGGTCACATCTTCTAAGTACACTAAATCAACCAGTTCTTCAAGCTTTGGAATGGCGGGCAAGGGGGGATCATTGGCAGTGCTTAAGGTTGAGCCGATCGCTGCACTCCCGATCGAGGCCGATTTTGCCGCTGCTCGTTGGGCAATCACCTCGCTCCATTCATGAATTTTACGGGCCAGTTCTTCTTTGCGGACGGGCTTGCTGAGATAGTCATCCATGCCTACTTCCATCACCTTCGCGCGATCTTCAGGCATGGCGTTGGCTGTGAGGGCAATAATGGTAACGGCTTGACCCGACTCTCCCATGGCTCGGATTGTTTGCGTTGCCGTATAGCCATCCATAATTGGCATCTGGCAATCCATCAAAATAATGTCATAGTGAATTTTTTGGAAGAGTTCTACTGCCTCTTGCCCGTTACCTGCAACATCCGCAGCTTGCCCAAAGGACTTAAGTTGGTTCAAGGCTACTTTTTGATTAATTGGGCTGTCTTCAACTAAGAGAACTTTCAGTTTGGGCTGTGTTGCATCGAAGGTTGGCTGGTTGGTAGTGATCGATACTGGAGAGGTCATAGTGGGATGCTCCGGGGATTGATTGAGGGCAGCCATTAAGCAATCCAATAGGCGAGATTGCTTAACGGGTTTAACGAGATAAAAGGGAAGTCCTAACTGCTTCAGGGTTTTGATTTCATGTTGTTGAGCTAGGCTCGTTTGGACAACGATCGCGGTTTGGGCGAGTTCTGGAAATTTTGCTAATTGCTGACTGAGGGTTTTGGGGCTGAGACCATCCAACTGAAGATCGATGATCGCAACATCATAGGGTTGTTGCTGTTGGGCGCGTTGCCGTAACTGTTGTAACCCAGTGCTCCAGCAATCCACTTCTTCCACGACCAAGCCCCACTGGGTGGTTTGTTGCTGCACAACCGCACGATTGGTAGGATTGCTATCAATAATCAGAAGTTTGGCCGAGGGGAATTCGGTGATAGCAGAAGGCTGGGCCGATCCGCTGCCTTGCGGCATTTGCAACGGAACCCGTAACCAAAATCGAGAGCCTTTGCCAACTTCGCTGTTGACGCCTAGGGTTCCTCCCATCCGCTCTGCGATTTGCTTACAGATTGCGAGTCCTAACCCGGTGCCGCCGTAGCGACGGGTAATGGAAGCGTCCACTTGGGAAAAGGGTTCAAACAGTTTGGCTTGGGCTTCTTCCGGAATACCAATGCCGGTATCGGTAACCGAGACTTCGATCGTGACACAGTCTGGGGTTGCTGTGGCGACGTTAGCCAAGATGACAACTTCTCCCTGGGCGGTAAACTTAATGGCATTCCCTACTAAATTGGTCAGTACTTGCCGGAGGCGGCTCACGTCGCCCAGAACTCGTTTGGGAAGACGGGGACTAATTAAAGTTGCTAAATTCAGTCCTTTTTTCGCAGCGGTATTGGCCAGCAGATCCGCAACTTCTTCAATACAAGTGATTGGGTCAAACTCCAACACTTCTAGTTGCATCTCGTTGGCTTCCAGTTTGGAAAAATCGAGAATATCGTTGAGGAGAGACAGCAAGTTTTCGCCACTGGTACGAATGGTTTCTACAAAATCCCGCTGTTGAATATCGAGCTGTGTGTCTAGTAAGAGGCCCGTCATCCCAATAACAGCATTCATGGGTGTGCGGATTTCATGGCTCATGGTTGCGAGAAATGAGCTTTTAACCTGGGTTGCTTCTTCGGCTAGTTTACGGGCAATCTCAGCCGATCGTTGTGCTTGTTCTAGGGCATGGTTTTGTTCTTTTAATGCCTGTTGTTGTTCAATCGCGCGATCGAGTAAGTCAGATTGTGCGATCGCAACTCCGACTTGGTTGGATAATTGCTGTAAAAATTCAACTTCTGCTGGTTTCCAATAACGATTTTCTGAGCACTGGTGTGCAACTAAAAGACCCCAGAGCCTTTGATTCGTCAGGATGGGAACCACGAGGCAAGCTTTGACTTGAAAAGCCTTTAAAACCTCACGATGGCAGTCAGACACTTCTGCGGTTTCAAGATCATTAATGGCTTGAATGCGTCCATCTTGGTAAAGCTGCCAATTCCCAGTTTGGAACCATAAATCTTGAATGTAGATTCCCAGCAGTGACTTCCATTCAGGATTGACTGCTTCAACCACAATCTTGCCATCCCATGTCGGATGAAACTGATAGACAATGACTCGATCGGCCTGCAAAAATTCCCGAACTTCGGCAGCGGTGGTATTGAGAATTTCTGGTAAATCCAGGGATTGACGAATATTGAGCGTAATGTCTGCTAGTAACTTATCCCGTTGCGCTTGATGTTTGATTTTTTCTTCAGCCTGCTTTTGCTCTGTGATATCGATCCCCGTTGCAATTACATAATCTATTTCATTACTAGTATTTTTTAAAACGGTAGTTGACCAAGAAACCCACCGTCGTTGTTTCTCTTTAGTCAATACCTGATAGATCTCGTAGGTTGCATCCAGTTCCCCACTAACTAACTGAGAAAATTCAGACACGATGACTTCAGCTTCTTCAGGAACAATAAAAAATTCCCCAAAGGTATGACCACAAACTTCTTCAGCTAAATAGTGAGTCACTCGCTCACATTCCCGATTGAATTTAATAATCCGCCCGTGGGGATCTAATACCATCACTAATGCCCCTGCTGTATTCAGGATGGTATTAATGAAATCTCGCTCCTGTTCTAAAGTATTTTCGGTATTGTGTCGTTTAAAAATTTCACAATAAACCCAATAGAAGCCTAATAAGAGTAGGAGAAATGTGATGCCCAGACTGGCTAAAGCCCACACCAAGACCTCGTGAGATTGATCATACTCCCGTTCAATCCATGTTTGGAGATCCTTCGCCTCTTTTCGCTCGAGCGTGTTAATTGTCTCAAGGAGTAATTTGTATTGATGACGAAAGCGGTTGTCCGAAAGGTAACGAGTTGCAGCCACTGATCCGTAGAACTGTCGAATGGCAACCATGGTCTGAGTTGCAACCATCTCTTGACTAAAAAACTGCTGGAGTTTGTTGAGTTCTTGCTGGTGAGATGGGTACTGCTCATCTAGAAAACGCTGGCGCAGAGTGGATAGTCGATCAACAATTTGCGCGATCGTCTCGTCAACGGCTTTCTGATCGGCTGCATTCCCCGATAGGGCATAGCGATAGCGATCCATTTCCAATTTTTGGATGTCTAGAAGAATGGCATCCACTTGGTCGGAAATCACATATTGCTTCATCAAAGCGTGGGTCCGATCGACCGAGTTGCGAGTCTCACTGTAGATCAATGCACTCATGCAACTGAAGCTAATCACTGCAAATCCTAGACAAGCTGAAAATCGTCGCCAAAACCTAGGCCGTTTAGGGATCCCTGAGTTTTGTTCGATTTCGCCCGCCGTAACCGCTGTTGTATCAACAGTGACGATCGAACCAGATTGAATTTTCCGGGGAGATAAAGACGACATCGTTGATCCTTTTGCCTGAAGGGGGCACAGTCAGTGGGAGCATGGTAGGCGACCAGACTTCATCCTCGCTTTAGGCTAATCGTTGCCTTCTAACGAATACTTCAGGAAGACTTCTGATTTAGCAATCTGACGAGCGCATTAATTTCCGTAAATTCTCGGCTATTTTGTTGAAATATGAAAAAATAGCTCAGCATTTCTGCGAGAAACTACTATAAAGACGTGAAAAATCAGGGGAGAATTCCAGTGATTTCTCGTGACTCCGGCAGCTGTGGAGCACTTGAAACAGTTGTTTAAAATGACTGTTCAGTTTATCGAAATGGCTTACTTGTCTGTACCTCTTTCTCCGATTCAAGTGTAATCATGATTGCATTGGCTGTCACAATCTTCAGTGAATTTACTTATGCTACTTTAAAATAGGATTTTGATATTTAGGGTTTTGATCTTTAAGGGTGAGGCAAGTGCAAATTATAGTTCAAGGCTATGGGGTTGTGGGCTCTTGAAATGATTGTGCTTTTGAAAAGTGAACTCTTGGTGAATCTGCCATCGCTGACCATCATGCTGTAGCAAAGTTAGGCGATCGGCCATGAAGGTGAACTGCTCCATTTCCTGGTTGTCAATTCTGAGGGCTTGAGTCTGAAACTTTGGCCAAGCTCGCTGAAAATTAGCTGGGGTCAAGTCCCGAAAGGCCACCGTCATATGGGGGACAAAGGGGCGGCTAGTGGCCTGTGGGTGAACCAGGTCATAATGCAATGCGAGATAGGCCAATAGATCAGAATGCACATTCAACAGTTCGATCGTCCGTTGAACATTGATATAAATTACCCGGGGTGGAAATGCCCCAAATCCAGACAAGGTAACTGGTAAAGGGGCGCGATCGTGGGCAAACTCCATTAACTTTGCGGTGAGCTGGGCCATATCTGTGGCACACCAGTCAAACGGAGGATAAAGCGTGATGTGGGGGGGCGATGAAAATGCTTTTTTACTAGCGTATTCTTCCCAAAACTGTTGTTTGATCGTATTGGCGTAGTCCTGAACTCCAGGGGGTGGAAGCAAGGCAAGAAACAATCGTAAATTTTGATGCTGTAGATTTTGATGCCGTAGATTGTCTTGCATACACTTACGCAAACTCACTTCACAGCAAATTTACAGGAGTCACAAAATTCATCTTGGACTCCGGAACAGGTCTATCCTAAGCTAAAGCTAGAGCTTCCTGGAAAATACTTAAACAACCGTCTAGGTTAATCTTTCCGTCCCATTGAATTCATCATATTCCAAGTTTAAGGAAGGACACGAATGGCTTGGTTTGTCAAAATTGAAGAAGGAATTGTTGATAAACAAACTTTTGATCAGTATGTGCCTGCCCATAAAGCCTTTGTTGAGGATTTAATTGCTCAAGGTCATCATGCCCGCACGGGGTATTGGGCACAGCGAGGCGGTGGAATGATGGTGTTTGAAGCGGAATCTATGGAACAGGCGAAAGCCATTGTGGAGCAGGATCCGCTGATTATGAATGGATGTGTGAACTACAAGCTTTACGAATGGAAGGTGGTTGTGGAGTGAGCTTGTTCAGAGCAGACTGAACCCGTGCAGAAATCTCTAAAAAAAGAGACCCGGAGACTACGCCTGTTCCAAGCATCCCGTATTGCTGCTACCTTCCGGTCCTGACAAGATTTGGGCGTTGAAACCGCATAGATCCGAGTCGTTTTCTACAATAGCATGTTGCGCGGGGAATCCGTCAATTTTTCTCGGGGCGTGATCGGACAGCGTTCCCGACCCCATCTCCTACAGTTGCGATCCCAGCTAGTCAAGGGCGTGTAACGACGACTGAGGAAGTGGGGAGATCCGCTCTGATTCAGCCCTAGGCATCTTCGGAATTTGAATCCTATGCTTGAAGTATGCAAGCAGGTGGCGGACTGCCATCCTAGCAATGATTGAGAGGCAATATAGGAGAAAAGGCTATGGGCTTGGGCGACTTGGTACAAAAAGCGGTTTATCTGGGCATTGGTGTGGCTTCCTATGCTGGAGAAAAAGCAGGGGAAAAATTAGGGGAACTGCGAGGACAGTTTCAGACATTGGCCGATGAAATGGTGGAACGGGGGGAAATGACGACTGAAGAAGCCAAACGCTTTGTCGATGACATGATTCAAAAAGCCCAGGTGCAGTCAGGTTCAACGGCTTCTAGCCCGACAACAGAACCCCGAAAAATTGAAATTCTGGACGAAGAAGAAACCCCCAGTTCACCGGAGGCTTCTACAGCGGCGACAACTTCACCCCCGATCGATCAAGTGGCTGAAATGCGTCGTCAAGTCTCGGAACTCCAAGAGGAACTGCGGCGATTGCAGCGGAACAATTAGCCCAAGATTCTGTGCTGTTTGAACGATCGATCTTAGGGATCTTGAGGAGGGGGGGTTTTGGCATAGTTTTGAAACCAGCCTCTCCGCCAAAATAGAGTTAACAGAACCGTTGCAATGATGCCCATGGCTACTAGGCAGACAAAGTAGCCATAGCGGGTCTTCAGTTCTGGTATGTTTTCAAAGTTCATCCCGTAGACCCCTGCAATAAACGTCAGGGGGATGAAGATGCTAGACATCACCGTGAGGAACTTCATGATCTCATTCATGCGGTTGCCCACCGAGGAAAGATACACATCCATCAGGCTGGAAGCTACTTCGCGGTAGGTTTCCACAATATCAAGGACCTGCACCGCGTGGTCATAGCAATCCCGAAGGTAAATGCGGACTTCTTCGCTGATTAATTCATTGCCATCTCGAATTAGAGCGCTAATGGCATCCCGTTGCGGCCAGATCGCCCGTCGTAACGTAATGAGTTCGCGTTTAATTTTGTGGATTTTTTCCAGGGTTTTTGGAGTTGGGTTGGCCACCACTTCATCCTCCAGCAACTCCAGCTTTTCCCCATAGACTTCTAAAACAGGAAAAAAGCCGTCAATGATGGCATCTAATAAAGCATAGGTCAGATAGTCTGCCCCTTGTCGCCGGATTAATCCCTTGGCAAGGCGGATACGATCGCGCACCGGGTTAAAGCAGTCGTAGTCGGGTTCTTCCTGGACGGTCAGAAGATAATGGGGGCCTAGGATCAAACTCACCTGCTCAGTAAAAAATCCACTAGTGTGGTTGGCTTGTAAGATGACCATGCGCGCAATGATGAGCAATTGATCCTCGTATTCCTCAATCTTGGGCCGTTGGGGCACATTGACAATATCTTCCAAGGCGAGGGGATGCAGTTCAAACACTTGCCCCAGGCGCTGGATAACAGCTTCATCGCCCAAGCCTTTCAGGTCAACCCAGGACACGGATTCTGAGTCCAAATGGATCAGGAGATCTTCGGGATGCTGAACCTGCAATTGTTCATAATGCTGGTTCCCATAGTCAATTAAGACCATTTCGGGGGGATGGGCGTCTTCTAGGATCCGGAGTGTTCCGGGCATACTGCCGGGAACGTCTCGGGCATAGTCCATCACGGTCTGATTTCTCCTCCGTTGGAGCCGCTGGTTGAGGGAGGAAATAATGGGCCGATCGCGAAATCGAAGGCGAGGGGGAGTTGCCATAGAATCCTGTATCAGGGTGTCGCGTCAAGAATCAATAAATTTGCAATCAAGCTGATATTACGTCTGCTCGAATCATCTGGAACCTCCAATAGAGTACTGGTTAAAAAGTCGTTCCGTACCCATCATCCGGTAAACTGCTTTAACAGTGCTTTCAGGATACGGTGCTTTCAGGATTAGAGTGCTTCAGGGATAATCTATGGGGATGGATGGAGACGTGAAGGCCACGGGGTTAATCAGTAAAGTATTAGCACCAGCAATGCGGCTTTGGCTTCGGTCTCAGCTGGAGCAGATTGAGCAACTGGACTTACAAATTCTGGCGGGCGATCGCCAAATTCTCTCCGGCCAAATTCCCCAAGTTCTGCTTTCAGCCCAGTCGGCGGTTTATCAAGGCATTCACCTCAGTCAGGTCAATTTAGTGGGTCAAGCGATCCAGGTGAATCTGGGTCAAGTGATGCGGGGGAAAGCCTTGCAGCTTCTAGCACCAGTGCCGATCGATGTGGTTTTATCGCTGACAGAAGCTGATTTAAATGCTTCGTTAAATGCGCCGCTGTTAGCTCCGGCGATCGGGGACTTTCTGAAACTCCTGTTTGCCTCTGGGATTGCCGAGGTAGATAATGCCAGCCCCGAACTGAAAATTGAGAACCTCCAAGCTAAGTTGGCCGAATCCTGGTTAACCCTCAGTGGGCAACTTCTGGGCAGCAGTCAAGTAACCCCGATCGCCCTGCGCACCGGACTAACTCTAACCATGCCGAACCAGATCCAACTGACGCAACCCCAATGGTTACCCCACCCCACTGCAAAACGGGGGCTACCTTTAGAGGATTTGGAGGGATACAGCTTTGATCTGGGGGAAGGAACTGAGATCGAACAATTGGCGCTGCTGGACGATCGAATTCATCTCCAGGGTCGTTTGCAAGTTTCTCCTTAAGAAATTGTAAATCTGTGATTCTAAATATCAAGAAATATCACGAATCAAGAATTATTTTATTGCACTCCATGAAGACTTTTGAGAAATTGGAAATTCACCTCAAAAAGTAGCGCTATATTACTGAAGTATAGTCAAAAGAAACTTAATATTCCCGTGGGAATATTTTTCGCACAGTCTGTTTTGATGCATGGAAGGAAAAAGTAATTCTAATGTTTCCCAATTCGTACAGTAGGCGTTAATCCTAATCGTATTAACCCTTTTGTCCCATACAGGTGTTAACATCTGTAGCGAATTTAGATACTGAATACTGTCACATCTACAATTCCCGCTAGGGGTTTAACTGATTGCTTGGATTAAATTAATTAAAGTCGAATTGCACTAACGAAAGCATGAGCCAGTGGCTAGACCCCCTGAAAACTCGTGCTCAGTTCTGCCAACTTTGACTTTATATTAGTGACATTCGATGCAAGCCATCTCAATGAAAGCCATCCAACGAAAGTTATCTCAATGAAAGTCATCTCAATGAAAGTCATCTCAATGAAAGTCATCTCAATGAAAGTCATTGTACTCAGGTAAGTTGTTCTAGATACTGCCTGAATCCTGACTTCTGATGGATGGCTTGGCAAAGAAATTAAGATCAAATTCCTCAATTAATTGAGTTCCTTAATGATTTGATTCATCTTTGATTGCGCTCAATTTGCGGGGCAATCTTTTGATCAATTTGATCAAATTGTTATTAAATCTGCTGATTAATCTGTTACTTCAGTGAGGCGGTGAGAAGCGCTATGCAGCCAGGACAGTCATCCGAGAAAAATGGCAACCCAGCGGAACCATTGGTTAATTTATCTGCATCTGCTCGGTTGTCTCCCGTTGTTGAGTCGTTAGCCGATCAATCAGAAAGAAACCCTAGCTTAATCAATACGCGCGATCGCATTGCAATTTTTATTGATGGCGCGAGTTTGTTTTATGCAGCGATGCAGTTACAAATAGAAATTGATTACATTCGCCTACTAGCCTTTTTAACCCATGGACGACGGTTACTCCGGGCCTACTTCTACACAGGGAGCGATCGACATAATGAAAAACAACAAGGGTTTCTGTTGTGGATGCGGCGCAATGGGTATCGGGTCGTAACCAAAGAATTAGTTCAATTGCCCGATGGTTCCCGCAAGGCTAACCTGGATGTGGAAATGGCGATCGATATGCTAATGCTGGCGGATCATTGTGACACGATGGTTTTGGTGACGGGGGATGGTGACTTAGCTTATGTGGTCAATGCCGTTACCTATCGAGGTGTAACCGTTGAAGTGGTTAGTCTACGTTCTATGACGAGTGATGCGTTGATTAACGTGGCAGATCAATTTACTGACTTAGCAGTGATTCAGCAATATATTCAGAAACAGGACAGCTAGAACAATCCAAACCCCTCTAGAAAACTGAGGTCGAAAAATTTTAACTCGAAAAACGTTCGGCAAGGTCAGGCTCGGGATTGGTCGATCGCACCTAGGGCAATAAATGTCGCAATCTGAGCCTCTGTTAAACCTTGCACGCCAGTAATCACTGTGTTTTCGTAGGGCCGACAAACCCGTAAGACTAAGGGCGATCGCCGACTGGACTGGGTCAATAAATCCTCCACCGTCCACACGGTACAAGTGCTATTATCAGCCCCGATCGCGAGAAATTCTCCCTGCTCACTAAAGACTAAATTGCTGTGATAGCTCGTTGGCGTGGACCAAGTGGCTCGGCAATCCAGAGTTTGTAAATCCCATAATTTAACAGTTCCGTTTTGGCTGGCGCTGGCTAACAGGGGAAGTGTGGGATGCAACGCTAAAGCAACTGCTCCAGGATGGGGTAACACAGTACAGGTGGGCTGGGGGGGCTGTAAATCCCAAATTTGCACCTGAGCTTGGGAGCCTGCTCCGATGAGATAGCGTCCCTCCTGGGAAAACAGTAGGGCGGTGATGCGGTGGCCAACCTTCGATCGGTTTGTTACGCTGGCAGGATCTAATACCTGTAAGCAGGTTGCAGTCTCAATGTCCCAGAGGCGAATGGTGTGATCCCAACTGCTACTGGCAATTTGGCGACCATTGGGGGAAAAGATTGCCACTTGGATAGGGCCAAGATGACCCATCAGAATTTTCTGGCAGCTACCCGTTGCTACGTTCCACAGCCGTAGGGTTTGGTCGCCGGAAGCGCTGACTAACCATTGGCCATCGGGACTAAAGTCCACATATCGCACCCATGCCTCATGTCCCCGTAAAGTGCGGCGCAGTTGTCCCGTACGGCCATCACAGAGGGGAATGGTTCCATCTAAGTTGCCGCTAGCAATGAGGGTGCGATCGGGGTTTAAAGCAGCTTGTAAAGAGGATTGTGTCGGCAGAGGAAATTGTTGAATCGGCTCAGATTGGGTCAAATTCCACCGTCGAAAAATTTGATCGGTGCTGAAAGTTAGTAATTCTGCGCCATCAAAAATCACAGGTGTCATGGCATTGTGATACCCCTGAAAGCTATGCAAGCGTCGATGGGTTTGGCCATGCCACAGGCGCACGCTACGATCGTCCCCCCCACTGGCAATCAAACCTTGGGCACTGGCCGCCACAGACCAAATCCTGGCTTGATGACCGTAGAACGTTTTTTCGCACTGTCCTGTTTGAAGATTCCAGAGTTTAACCGTGCGATCGTCGCTACTACTGATGAGTTTGCCATCGTAGGTAACAGCCATTCCCCAAATGCGATCGTCATGGCCAATTAAATATTGAATAGGTTCTGAAGGGGTTGATTCTAGCGATTGTGATTCTAGCGGTTGTAATTGTGGCTGTGATTCGAGTGGCTGTGATTCGAGTGACTGTGATTCGAGTGGCTGTGATTCTAGCAATTCTGTCTCTTGAGTCGATCGAGCTTCAGGGGCCAAAGCAGTTTGAGAGGAATTCATTCTGGGTATTGCGTTTAATGCAAAGATCCGAATATCTCCACTTTCCCCTGCAACCGCAACTGCCTCAACTCCTAAAATTGCACTGGGTAATACCACAATTTTGTAAATGGGCTCATCGAGGACAAGCTGACCACAACAGATCTGGCTATCTAAATCCCACAAACGCACAGTCTGATCCAGACTACCACTGAGCAAGTACTGTCCTTCCAATGCAAAGGCGATCGTGCGGACAATGCCTCCATGGCCAGTCAGTTGACCGAGTTTTTCGCCGGATTTGAGGTTAACTAGCCCAATGGTTTGATCGGCGCTGCAACTTGCGAGCCATGGTCTGGAGGGATGAAACAGAATTTCACTGACGCCTGCGGTGTGATGGCTAAATAGTTGCTGCTGATATTGGCTGTAGGCTGGCTGGCTAGAACGGGATGGATGACTCAGGGGACTAGCAGAATAGCTCAGATGACTAGGATGATTCGGGTTCTTCAGATGACCCAAGTTTAATGGACGGGGGACAGCTGCTTGCTGTAAATCCTGCCAATCCCAAACGGTAATCGTGCCATCTAAGCTACAACAGGCGATCGATCGTCCATCGGAGCTAAAGACTACGGTAAAGATCCAATAGGGATGGGCCTGCCACGCAGCTAAGGGCTGCCGGGTGGAAATATCCCAGACAATCACCCAACCATTATCATCGCTCTGAGCGAGCATTTTGCCATCGGGACTAAATGCTACAGATAGTATGTTGCTAAACGTTTGAATCAACGCTGAGTGAGAAAGATCGGAATGGGAAAGGTTAACACCATGTAAAGCCATTAAACACAGATCAACCTGCCAAAGAATTAAGTTAGACAAATCTTGTTCAAACAGATTGCCCTGTAGGTAGCCCAGCAAATTCACTAAACTCCCCCCGCAATAGCCAACTTTTGGGACGGGTTGACCTTGTAATTGCGGTAATAGCCGCAAAATTTGAGTCGATAGTGGCTCTGAAGTGGGGAGATGGGACTGTAAGCGATCGGCGATCGGTTCGAGGATTAACTTAATTTGAGCTTCTCGGACAAATTCTGGAGCCGTCGCCATCAACCAAGGAAAATGGCGTAATTCCCAGGGCAAGTTAAATTCAGCCTCAGGATGGGATTGATTTAACCAAGTGATTAGCCCATGACTCACCCGATCGAGGAAGCGGCGGAGGGCGTACTCCATGACGGCTGGCTGCAAGGTGTAACCCTTCATTGAAGTTTCGAGCAGCGATCGGCGGTTTAAACTATCCAGTGTTTCTAAAAGTTTTGCCTTTGCCTCTGGAGATAACAATAAGGTTTTGAGGCGATCCAGGGGAATGGGTTCTCGAACGATCGTCAACCAATACAAAATTTCCTGCTCGTTGAAGGAGAGGCGATCGAAATGCCGTGCCAGCAGGTCTTGAATATCACTAAATAGCCAAGAGCCTTGGTTTAATAACTCAACAAAGGTGGCCACATCCCGATCGAGCAAATCACGAATCGCCGCTGCCACAATCTTTAAGGCCAAGGGATTCCCCGCGTAGTGGGCCACAATTTCGGAGTAATTTCCTGGGGAAATTTCCTCTGTTAAATTGGCAACGGACGCGAGAATTTGGCCCCCTGCATCATTGGATAAGCCTGCGAGGGGTAATAATTTCACCTTTTCGCCCGCCAATCGTGGTAATTCTCGGGGGGGTTCTCGACTGGTTAACACCAAACAGCTTTGGTGCCGTTCTTCGCCCACGCGCCGTAGCAACTCTCCGTAAACCTCATAACCTGTATGGTAAGCACCGATTCCCGGCCCCTCCGACAGCAGCGATTCCGCATTATCTAAAATAATTAAACATCGCCGATCTTTTAAAAGTTGCAGAAATTGATTCAGAAATTGATTTAAACGGGTTTCTTCTGCTTCACCAACTCCCTGTAAAATGTCATTCAAAATATCCGATAGGGTGGGTGCATTGCGCAACGATCGCCAAACAATAACATCAAATTGGTCTTGGACTGTTTCTGCTAATCGAACGGCGATCGTGGTTTTACCCATCCCGCCCATTCCTAAGATGGCGATCAATTTACAACGATCTTCTACCCAGGTTTGTAGGGTTTGCAAATCGCTCTCTCGACCCAGAAAACTCGTAATCTCGGGAGCCTCGCCCCAATCAATTTGTGGGATGTGGGAAGGAGAAGCTGTTTGTGGGGCTAAAGAATTGATCAAACTATCAAAACCGCTGGCATTGATGACACCTTCCGCGATGCTCAGCCAATCTTCGATGCCTACAGCTTGACAAATTTGAATAAAGTTATCTCGGCTAATCCGTTCTCCGCGCCAAAACTGTTTTAGCGTGGCGACTGAGGTTAATGCGGACTGCGCCCAAACGATCGATTGTCGATTCCACCCTCGTCGCTTTCGAGCCTGATCGACCTTTTGCAGGCCAGATGCTGATGCATTGAGAGAACCTTCCACCGTGTTTAAAACCAACTCCTTGCCAATATCCTTATCTCCCCTTCAATGTATAGCAGTCCGCAATCATTTGTAAATTTTCAGTGCATCCAATCTATAAAATAATCTGAATGAAACTCTAAAATCCATAATAAATTTCCAAAAGATAAATTTATCAAAATAGAGCTTCAGAATCGATGCAAATCGTTGAGATTGATAAACTTGGATTGATGTGTTGAATTGATATACTAACAATGTACTAGTATCTTTTAATCCATAGTTTAATATCGAATAGATTTAGGAGATAGAAAATCTCGTAACAATAAATAACAGATATAACTCTTAGAACTTCTACTGCTAGGAATCGTTGTATCGGTCAGTTAGGCAAAAGGCTCTATTAAATCCTCTTCATCCTGTCTAGTGTAAAAAAGATTCACTAGGGACAATGCTGAGGCTAGGCTGATAGCGAATACTAGAGATCATATATTGAGGAGAGAAGAATTAATACAACATTCGTAATCCCTGGGCTAACCCTTGGCAGATTTGCGTCATAAACTGCAAATCTAATGTTTCAATGCGATCGCTGGGCAAGTGGTAATGGGGGTTACGCATAAAGGCCGTATCCGTCACCATAATCGCACGATAATGATTATCCCAAAAGGGTGCATGGTCGCTGGCTCGTGTAGCTTGGATGATTTTTCCGTTCCATCCCGCAGGTAACCATTGTGTTGGTACACCCGCCGCTTTCAGCGCTCGTTTTAGCCATAACATATCGAATAAGGTTGGAATATTGCCGATTAAGCCGACAAAATTTCCACGATCGGGATAGAACTTCTGTAGCGGAGCAGGGTACTGTTGGGTTCCCCGTTCCTGGCGACAATATCCCAGCATTTCCAAGGACAGCATTAATCGAACTGTCTGATGTTGGTGAAACAATGCGTTGGCATACTCCCGACTGCCCACCAATCCATACTCCTCTACATCAAAGGCAATCAGTTGAATTGGATAACGAGCCGGATTTTCAGCAAAAAATCGCGCTAGTTCCAGCAGCACAGCTACTCCACTGGCATTGTCATCAGCACCCGGCGATCCGGGAACACCATCATAATGGGCTCCAATCAAAATTGGAGGGCGGTCATACTTTCCCGATCGATCGGGCAACTTCAAAATCAAATTCCTGTGCTGACGCACGTTGAACGTGAATTCATGGATTTCCACCTCGCCCCACTGCGCTAAGTGCGATCGTACATATTGCTGCACATAGCCCTCTTCAGTCACTCTAAGCAGAGGAATTTAGAATAGAGAGAGTAGAGTTTAGAGAGCCTAGCAACTGATGTCCGCCTCCAGAGAAGCTCGACCAACGATTCGCTTTGTCGATGAGTATTGCCAACTCTATGGAGATTTGTTTTCAGATGTCCGCAGCTTTGAAGCGTTTAAGTTCTTGCATCTGGGGTTGATTAGCGAA